>NZ_JBFRPB010000018.1:0-52074 GCF_041471785.1 Vibrio sp. 10N.261.51.C6
GAGATCTAAATTTAAACGATCTGATTATTTGGGATAGGAAGTGGAGAGGCTACTCAACAAGTACTAAAAAGGGCTGCGAGTGCAGCCCTTGTGATGTTTATTGGAATAGCCTATCTATGTGTTAAGCCGCTTTAATGTGCGTTGTAATGTACGGTTGCCATGCTTGTTGGTAAAGCTCTAAAGATTGGCGTCGTAGGCTATTGATTTGTGCCGCTTCGATATCGTTGATTGGGCGATGTTCTGCAATTGCGTGACGCTCAATACCTTGGATAATTTCGTACAGCTCGTGCTCAGGACCACTTTTCACATCAGCAATCGCTTTTAAGTGAAGTTGAACCTCTGCAATGATGTTGGTTTTAGGCAAACGAACCAACAAGTTAAGGTCACGGTAGCCAGAGTCAGCTGGTGATTTAAACTTGTTTTTCAGCTTAACAACGTCTGCTTCACGGCTTAACGCTTCGTAAACTTCAACCAAGCTCTCTACATCGTTCGCGATGATAGTTGCACGGGCTAAGTCGGTAATTTTTGTCACATCACCATCAAGCTCAAGGGCGATTTTTTCTTCTGCGCGAGCTTGAGATTTAACGCCAGCAAATAGCGCTTCAGAATTGGTGAGTAGGGCAGTACTTTTACAGATAGTTTCTAGTTCAGCTTGGCCTTGATGCGCTTTGCTGTACAAAATATCGAAGTCGGTGTAAGGCTGAGTCGGGCGTGAGTCGAAGGCTTTGATGCCGTAAAGGCCGCTCAAACTATGACGGAATACGTTTGAAGATACTTGGTTTTGCGCAGGAGTGCGCGTTTGATCTGTTGAACTTGTTGAAACAGGTGCTGCTGCGAATGCAGGCGCTCGGCTCAATACCAAAAGCATTAGGGCCGTCGTACGGAGAAATACACTCATTCAAACTCCAAAATACAAGGTTACAAAAAACGGGTAGTCAAAAGGGGTAACCAGTAACGCACAAGAGTAAAAACAGCTTAACTAATTTCACTACATATTAAATGAGGCTAGCTAAGACAGAAACCAATTCTAACGTTTAATATTGCTTTAAAATGTGAAGATATAGCCAAATAACCCAACCGTTAGTTCCGCAATTATCAGAACTTTGAACTTAGCCAGTTTCTGATTTTATCGAAATCAATTTAGTACTTTAAACCAAGCTAAGGTTGCTCTTACCTCTCTATACTGTACCCTTGCATTATGACTGTTTAACATGAACGAAAGATGAATAATCCTGAATTTTGGCACAATAAATGGGCAGCCAACCAAATTGGTTTCCACCTCGAAGATGTAAACCCACTTCTGATTAAATTTTGGGAAAAGACTGAGCCTAGCTACGAGAAGAGTGTGTTTGTTCCACTTTGTGGCAAAAGTGAAGATCTGATTTGGCTAGCTTCAAAGCATGAAGATGTTCAAGGTGTCGAGTTAAGCCAGATTGCGGTTCGCGCATTTTTTGCAGAGCACCTTTATACCCCGACTGTGACTCAAATTAGCGGTCAGCACGAGCTCTACCAATTCGATGAATTGAGTGTTTACACGGGAGACTACTTCACAGCGCCTATTCAGCCTGTTGACATTATTTATGACCGAGCTTCTTTAGTGGCATTGCCTGAAGAGATGCGAGTGCAGTATGTCGAGCGTTTGAAACAACTACTGAAACCGGGTGGTAAGATTCTTTTGGTAACACTGGATTACGACCAAAACGAAATGGCTGGGCCTCCGTTTAGCGTGCCTAAGCTAGAAATCGATCAGTTGTTCGCAGGTTATAAGATCACATTGTTGAATCAGGACATCGCAGACGATGAACATCCGAAGATTGCTAAGAAAGGCTTGTCTCGCTTCTGTGAAGAAGTGTATTTGATTGAGTCAGACGCTTAAGTTCAGTCTGCTTAGTTAAGCGAACAGATAACACCAACAAAAAGACGGGCTCGATAGCCCGTCTTTTTATGGTTCAGATTTGAACTCGTGATTGTTCAGAATTGAATAGCAGGTTAGTAAATCACTTTTACTTTTGACGCGCTCTCAATTGCATCTTCAATCGCTGTCTCAGTGCTGTTGCGACGAGTAAGCGCCACACCAAGACGACGGCGACCATCGATATCAGGCTTACCAAACAAGCGAACTTGCGTTTGTGGTGCGTCTAGCGCTTCTGCAAGGCCTTCAAAGCGGATATTCGTTGATGTGCCTTGACCAAGGATTACGGCAGAGGCACAAGGGCCGTATTGCGTGATGGATTTGATCGGCATACCCGTAAAGGCTCGTACGTGCAGTGCGAATTCCGATGAGTCTTGAGACATCAATGTTACTAGGCCTGTATCGTGTGGGCGAGGGGATACTTCGTTGAAGATAACGTGATCGCCTTTAACAAACAGCTCTACGCCGAAGATACCGTGACCACCTAGTGCATTAACCACTTGTTCAGCCGTGTATTGCGCCGCTTTAAGTGCGTTGTCTGACATCACTTGTGGCTGCCATGATTCACGGTAATCACCGTCTTCTTGGCGGTGACCGATAGGTGCACAGAAGTGAACACCGTCGACTGCGCGAACGGTTAGAAGCGTGATCTCGTAATCAAAGTCGATGAAGCCTTCAACGATCACACGACCCGCACCAGTACGACCGCCTTCTTGTGCGTAGTCCCAAGACTTCTGAATGTCTTCCTCTGTTTTGATAACGCTTTGACCTTTACCTGAAGAGCTCATTACTGGCTTAACAACGCAAGGCATACCGACGAATTCAACAGCGGCTGAGAAATCTTCAAAGGTGTCTGCAAAGCGGTAAGGAGAAGTGCTCAGTTTTAGCTCTTCTGCGGCTAGACGACGGATACCTTCGCGGTTCATCGTTAGCTTGGTCGCATTCGCAGTTGGAACGACATTTAAGCCTTGCGCTTCTAGCTCTACCAACTTGCTGGTGGCAATAGCTTCAATTTCAGGAACCACATAATCTGGCTTTTCTAGTTCAATGATCGCTTGAAGTGCATCGCCGTCTAACATGTCTAATACATGGCTACGATGCGCAACTTGCATTGCTGGTGCGTCTGCATAACGATCACAAGCAATAACTTCCAAACCTAAACGTTGGCACTCGATAGCAACTTCTTTGCCGAGTTCACCTGAACCTAATAGAAGTACACGAGTAGCATTTTCACGAGTAGCAGTACCAAACATAGAAATTCCTTCCGATCTTTTGAACGATTGATTGAAAACGGGGTGATCATACTTATTTCAATGACAAAAGCAAACGTTTGCGCAAGTTGTTGCGTTAATTACAGGCATAAAAAAAGCAGCCCTGTTAAATAGGGCTGCTTATTTAAATTTTTGTTAATCAGATGTACTTATATTGCTAAGTAAGTCACTGGAATGTCGGGATTAATCGCTTCTAATGTAGATTGCGTATCCGCTAGGTGACTGATGCTACCTTCTGCGATTTCAACCAAAGCAGCACTTTCAATTTGTTCGAAATCGAAGCCAGCCAGTTTAAGTTGAATTAACGCGACTTGCAGAGGTGGTAGGCTCGGGTTGAACGCTGCATTTTCAGCGTAAGCACCGGTGAAAACCTCACCCGACGTCAGTTGTAGTGAAACACCACTTAGGTTTTTGGTGTAAGGAGCATGGCTGCGGTTTAGTGCTGCTAGCGCTTCTACAACAATAGGCGTTGTTTCTTCGGTCGTGTATTTATGATCAAGCTTTGTCATTAAGCCCGTTGTCACACCTAAATCAGCAGGGCCGAACGAGTCTGGCAGGTACTCTTGCAGAGACATTTCATCACGTTGTGGAAGCTGAACTTTAAGTTCTTTTGCTGTTGTCAGTTCGTTCATGAATTGACGACAGTGACCACAAGGACTGAAGTTGATGGTGATATCTGAGATACCTAGTTCGCCTTTCATCCAAGCGTGGCTGATTGCAGATTGCTCAGCGTGAACGGTTTGACCAAGTTGAGCACCAGCGATTTCAAGGTTTGCACCAAAATACAGAGTACCAGACAAACCACGCACGATTGCACCAACATAAAAGTCAGATAACGGAGCGTAAGAATACGCTGCGGCAAAAGGAAGTAGCGCAATACGTAGTTCGTCATCCGCTAGACCACTTGCTTGCAGTAGGCTAGCAAATTGTTCTGGAGACAATGTCGCGTCAAAGTTGTCTGCTAATACGATGTCACTCAAAAGCGCTTTCATTGCTGATGGAGCACTTTCCAGCGCCAGGGTAATACGACTGTTCATGTTGAATCCTTAATTGACCTTAGGCTTTAAGTTTATGCATTGCTCAGGAATTTTCTGTGATAAAGGTCACTATTGAATTGTTGTTGTTACATTGGTTTGCATAATTAGAGTGAGGTCACACTTGAAATCGATTACAAGAGCCATTTATACAGCTGATATCGCACTTATTGCTCGTAAAAGACCGTGACTTGACTGCTATTGCTAAATAAATGCGAATAAAAAGCCCAAACAGACACTGTAATAAACAGCATTCTGGTTGGGCTGAATCGCGTAGTGATCGTTTAGGTTAAGAGTAGAACCAAACCACGAGCGAAAATATACTCGGTGCGATGATTGAGGTAATGACGCCACAAAGCACAAGAGCCAAAGAACTGAATGCTGCATCTTCCTGATTCTTTTCCGCACAAGTCGCGGTGCCTAAAGCGTGAGACACGGTACCCATGGTTAAACCACGGGCGATCGGGCTCTTAATACCAATGAGGTTGTAGATTGGGTAAGCAAAAATTGCCCCAAATAGACCCACAATCAATACCAGTATTGCCGCAATCGCTGCTTCACCACCTAAATGGCTCGATACTTCCATTGCAATTGGCGTGGTGACTGATTTGCCTAACAAGCTCGCAATCAAAGTTAAGTCCGCTTTAAATGCTACTGCGATCACTGCCGTTGTTGTCATCGACATCACACTGCCTAGCGTGCACGCAAAGGTAATGATGCGCCAGTTGGCTCTGATTTGAGGTAGCTGCTCATAAAGTGGGTAAGCAAGTGCAACAACCGCAGGCTGCAGCATGTAGGTAATCCAAGTGTTGTCAGCATAGTAAGTCTCAAACGGTACTCTAAAGAACGTGAGAATCGGAATGATGATACCAATGCTGATAAGCAGGGGGTTACACAGCGGCGAGTTTACTTTTTGACTTACCCAGCGAGCAAATAGGAATACCACGATGGTGAGTAGAATCCACATGATCAGTTACCTCTCGAAAGCAAGCGGTCTAAGAACCATGATAAGGATACTAACACCAATAATGTGCCACCAACGGCGCTCGCCATAATTGGCAATGCGTTCGCGATGAGCATGTCGAAATGATCCATCAACCCAACACTGATCGGAACAAACAGTAAGATCATTAGGCGGATAATCAAGCTTGCACCGGGCTGTACCCAGTGCGAAGGAACAATACCAATCACCATGGCGGCAAACAGAATCAACATGCCAAAAATACTGCCTGGAATTGAGGTATCCAAAAAGTGCTGTAACGCGTTACCTGCTGTAAGTGCACCTATGATTAAGGTGAAGGAGATTAAGCAGTAAACCAGTTGGATCAATCTTTCTTTCAAAGTGTTACGTCTCTTGATAATGGAATTAGCTAGCTAACTTTTCTACGTATTGATAAACCGCCTTCAAGATAGCCATTTTCTTCTCGTCACTTTCATGTTCGTGCGCGAGGTTTTCAAGGTTGAGCATGTACTCTTCTAAACGGCACTCATAAAACTCACGACAATGGTTCGCCCATTTCAATTGCTCAGCTTCGTCGAGCGTCCATGGGAAGTTACGCGCACGGTAACGGAACAGTAACGGTTTAATTCGTTCGTCACTGAAGGTGATATCCAAAGCCGCCAAGTTGTTCGGGTCAGTTTCGCGAATGATGTTCATCGCTGTTTTATCAGCAGGTGAAAAGAAACCGTCGTAAAGGTGTGTATCAACATCATCACTCTTTTCGTACTCGCGCTCTTGTGAATACAGGCCGATCAGTTTTTCGCGGATCTCTGGGTGTTCGCGCAGCAGTGCCAAGTTTTTCAGGCATTGTTGGCGATCGATACCGATGGTTTCAGCATTTTCAGCCGTTAGCGTTTTGGCTGGAGCAAGAATAGGGCACTTGTTTAGCTGAACCAATTTGATGGGTACGGGTAGTTCGTCTTCACCCAGTTCACTGCGTTTGGTATAGAGCCTTTCTCTGAGTTCATCAGCGTCCAGTTCTAACAGTGGGCTTGGATCTTTGGCTAAATCAACCACGATAACGGCATTTTGATTGGTTGGGTGCCAAGCCATAGGCACAATCCAGCTGGTGTAGTTGCAGTCACGGCCAAACATGCCTGAAACGTGCATTAATGGTGTCATGTTTACGATATCAACCAGATCATTCAGCTTACGCTTATGACGCATGTTGTAAAGGTAATCGAACATCTTAGGTTGCGCAGCTTTCAGCTTCTTCGCTAACTCGATGGTCGCAATAACATCGGCCATCGCATCGTGCGCGTTCTCGTGTTCAATGCCGTTTGCCACAGATAGGTGTTCCAGTTTGAAGCTTGGGTAACCTTCTTCGTTCTCTGGCCAAACAATGCCTTCAGGACGCAGTGCGTGAACAGCGCGCATTACATCTAATAAATCCCAACGAGAGTTGCCATTCTGCCAGCTCCACGCATATGGGTCGATGAAGTTTCGGTAACAGGTGTAACGCGTTACTTCATCATCAAATCGAATACTGTTGTAGCCAAGGCTTGTGGTGTTAGGTTTCGCTAACTCAGCATGGATCTTAGCGATAAACTCTGGCTCAGGGAGACCTTGTGAAGCCGCTTTTTGTGGTGTGATACGGGTGATCAGTGCAGCTTCAGGCGCAGGGAGGTAATCAGCGGGAGGTTGGCAATAGATAACCAGAGGCTCTCCAATAACATTGAAATCTTGGTCGGTACGAACACCCGCAAACTGACTCGGACGGTCTTTTGCTGGGCTAACGCCCCACGTTTCGTAATCGAAAAAGAAGTAGGTTGGCTGATTATCTGAACTCATTGAATTTCCTGAACAGCAAGCGCGGAACGTTTACTGTGGCTGAAGGTTAGTTTTGTTCAGTATCTGATAGTATGCGGTACGCGTGCAACCCAGATCACAAATAAATTGCTGGAAAACGGTGCTTTACTATTCAATCGAGTCAGTGGGGAAGGTTTTGAAACCAATTGAGGCGGTTTCTTAGTTAATACAATCTGTCTATCGTCCGTTTAATCCGATGGAGGCGAGAGTATCAACTGGATTTTATGCTTCATGGTTAGCTCTCGGTTCCTCAAATCTTTGAATATGGCCTTCCACTCTTGAAAGGTCACCGTTATCGGATTGAAACTATTTACAGGTTTGGTGACGCCGTAACGTACGGTTTCAACTTCCGGTTCGAACGTACTAAACAACTTATCCCAAATGATCAAAACACCGGCGTAGTTCTTATCGATGTATTGCGGGTTTTTGCCGTGATGCACACGGTGGTGTGATGGGGTGTTAAAGATGTATTCAAGTGGTCCTAAGCTTCGTATCCATTGAGTATGTACGAAGAACTGCAAACCTAGATTGAGAAGCACCACAAAGATGACCCATTTAGGGTCGAAACCTATGATGACGAGCGGCACCC
Organism: Vibrio sp. 10N.261.51.C6; assembly: GCF_041471785.1. NCBI lineage: Bacteria > Pseudomonadati > Pseudomonadota > Gammaproteobacteria > Vibrionales > Vibrionaceae > Vibrio > Vibrio sp. 10N.261.51.C6. Next base: position 7,616 of record NZ_JBFRPB010000018.1, read on the forward strand.
AAAACAACCACATGCCTGCGAATGGGTACATTAAGCTTTGACGGAAAGCCGTACTGAAGTTCATCTGTTCTGAGCTGTGGTGCGCGACGTGTGCTGCCCACATCCAGCGAACACGATGGCTTGCTCTATGGAACCAGTAATAGCAAAAGTCTTGCAACATCATCAACACAATGAAACTCAGCACGCCCATTTCAATGTCCATTAAACGCCAACTAAACATCAAGAGATACAACTGCACGACCAATAACCCGGTGATCAAATCGGAGAGTTGATGCATTCCCGCAAGCGTGAAGTTACACATCACTTCTGAAAGTTTATAGCTGGAATTATCTGGCAATCGACCTTGCTTCTGACCGATAAAATACTCAGCCAACATGCACACCACGAATAAGGGCGCTAATACCAGCAGTAGCCATTCTGGGTGATTGATTAATGGGTCGATATTCATGTTTTATCCTTCTTGAGACGCCATACGCGTTCTTAGTATCAAGTTTACTTCGACTTGCTCGCCTGAGATTCAATCAGCAGAATTTCGCTACCAGCGGGCAAAGTGATCTTCAGTTAGGCCAAGAACACCATCGAGTTGATGTTTCACTCCATTGTTGTCTTCAATCGAGCCAGAAAAGTGACCAATGAACTGACGAAAGTTACTCTTTAACAGCCATAAATTGAGCTTTTCGCTGCGGTTATTGAGGGGTGTAAAGGTCAGGTCTATACGCCCATCTGGTGATGTTATCTGCCAAGGCAAGTTCGTGTCTTGGCGACTGAACGTAAACTGTACCGGGTTAAGCAAGTGTCTGGTTCCATTGACCCATAACACGTTTTCGCAGCCTCCGGTTTCATTCACGCCCGCCGCGAGGTTTAGGCCAATATCTGTGCCATTGGATTGCGTGTTGATGCTTGCCCAGCGCCAACTGGTTTCACGCCTCATGTAACCCGCTGAAAAGTCATATCCGGCACGAGCTTGTTCGAGACCGAGTGATTCTCCTTTGATTTGGATGTCGCCGCTGATGTGCAAAGCATTGTGCTTTTGGGTGTAAGTCCAACCTGAATACCCCGTTGGGCTGCACATCGCCAAGGGCAAGCTATCGGCTTCAGGCTCTAAAGCGATATCGGCCTTGATGAGTTTGGTATTCAATCGAACTTGCCATTGCCCGCCTTCAATATTAAAGGTGATGCTTTGGCCTGCAATGTTTGTCGTTCCGTCAAATGGCGAAGCGGTAACTTGTTTATCAAACCCTAATGGCCTCAACCAAGATGACTCTTCTAGATGGTTGTTTTCAATATCGTACAGATAACAAAATGCCGAGCCTAAGTAGCGAATATCCGCGATTGCCACGCCGATAATGTGCGTTTCGGTGACGATGCTGACAAATTGAAATTGCTTGTAGTGGAAGTGCTTTTGCCAAAGATTTGCTTTTGAATCCATCGAGTTTCGGTAGTCAAAGCTCTCGATGTTCAGGTGCTTGGGGATGCCATCGAAATGTCCAATGATCGGCTGACCATTAGAATCAATCAAACTGTGTGGAGCAGGATTCGTTTTTATCATTGCGATAGTTCACATAAATTTAACAACTAAAGCCATTGTGCGATGAGTAGCGTAGAATTGGGAGGTCATATTCGGACAAGAGCGCGTTACCAATCACGATTTTGTCAACGTGTGTTGCTGAGGCTGAGTAGCCAGGTTTATGGGAATGGGCTCGATATAAGGAGATACTATTGGAGATTATCGCGGAGTATAAGCCAACCGGACATAGGCATCAGTTGGGTACATTAGATATCGCGCTGCTGTTGAATACGTTAGAGCAACGAGGTCTCGATATTGAAAGGCTACTCAATGATGTGGGTTTGCCGAACATGGATTGGCGAGACCCGAATGGAAAGCTGACTTACGCTGATAAACTTGCGTTATTTAGCGTGGCGAATCAGAGCTTTCCTCACGATGGTTTGGGGCTTTGGTTGGGAGAGCACGCTAGCTTGAGCCACTTTGGTGTGTTGGGTTATGCGCTATCAACCAGTCAAAATGTCGGGGAGGCCATCAAGTCGGGCTTCAAGTATTTGCGCCTGAACGGTCCTATCTTCTCGGTTAAATTGTTTCTAGATTCCGAGCAAGCAGTGATTCAGATTGAGAACACATTGGAAGTGGGCGATCTGCTTCCTTTCTGCAGTGAATATTTCTTGAGTTCAATCGTCTCTTTATTCAAAGAGCTGACTGGTCATGAGTTGGATATTCATATTTTGGCTTTGCCTTATACACGCACTAATTACGCCAAGCTCTATGACGATCGTTTCCAGTGCCCTGTAGTTTTTGAGCAGAGCCATTGTGAACTGCGTTTTGATGTATCGGTTTTGTCGCAAACCTTATTGACTCATGATGCAGCGACACTGAAGCGCTATCTTGCGTCTTGCCAGTCGATAATGGAAACGTTGGACTCTGAGCATCTGCTGACTAACCAGATCAAAACGATCTTTTATCAAACCGCAGGCAGTTTCCCGAATATTGAACAACTCGCGGATGAGTTTGGTTGTAGCTCTCGTACACTCAGGCGAGAGCTAGTGACCCATGCATCCAGTTACCAAATATTGCTTACCGAAGTTCGAGTGGAGCTGGCCAAAGAGCTATTACTCGGCACAACCATGAGCATTGATGACATCGGTGAAAGGCTCGGTTATAGCGACCCAGCAAATTTCAGAAGGGCGTTTAAAGGTTGGCTCAATAAAACGCCCGCTCAGTTTCGTGATGGTTTAAGTTAAGGCGTTACTTGCTAAAGAACTGCTCCCTGAAATCGGTGACTTGCTGTTGATAATAACTGTCCCAATCTTGTTGAGTCCAAGTGGCATAACTTGATGAGTGCTGAGAGTCTAAGGTTGCTTTGAGCTGATCCAGTTGCTCGTGATAACTCATCACGGTTTGTTGCTGTTGTGCGACTTGTTGTTCTCGCGCGGCAATGTTGCTGGCCTGCGCTTCATCTAAGTAGGCATCTTGAAGGTCGGCTTTGACTGATGCTACTTCAGCAGGGCTATAGCTGCTGGGTATCAAAGATACTGCCAGTTCATATTTTTGAAGCTGTGTTTCGGCGTTTAACGTGCCCGTATTGTTTTGCCATTCACTAAGCAAATCTTGATAGTTGGCCAAAAACTGGCTCGCTTCGTTCTTTTCAAGGGTGTTAGCGTCAAGCGTAAAATCCAGATGAGCAAACTGGTCAGCGAATAACTGGTGGGCCAACTCTCCCCATACTTGTTGTGCAGATTGCTTGAATAAGGCAACACGATCTTCAAGAGTCTCTATGGATTCAAGTGGGATAGTGCTTTGTGTTAATTGCCAGTCAGCCGATAGCTGCGGATAGTCGCTCAGTAACTCAAACCATATGCCCGGCAATTCTGATTTCAATCGTGCGAGTTGCTCTGCGCAGTCATCGCGTTGTTGGCAAAGCTTCCAGAACCCATCGAGTTCATCGAACAAAGCCTTGCCTTCAAGCTCACTCAAGTTTTCAGCAAGAATTTTACCGTCCAGTGCTCCAGCTTGGGCTTGATTGCTGTGCGATGCGGAGTTTTCCGAACTAGCGGTTGCAGTAGGCGTGGAATTATCGTCATTAGTTGTCGTAGAAACACGCGGCTTAGGTTCTGTGTGTTGAGCAGAAGATAGCGCTGTTTCGTTCGTTTTTGATGACCACGAATAGCCAATAATGCTAGCCGTTAAGACGAGCATTAGGATTAATATAACTCGATGCATTATTGGTTCACCGAGTTACTTGATCACGGCGCTAACAGGGAAGTGGTCTGAAAGGTTGTAGTGCTTCCATAACTCACTGCTTGTTGATCTTGGGACATCCACGCGATTGTAGTTATGCGCTTTAGCGGCATACTCTGAGCTCACTACCACATAATCGAGATACTCAACGTTCTCGCCACCCGACATAGGCTCTCCCGCAAAGTTGTTGATGCGTGGGTCAAAGGTAGAAGCGGTGTAACCTGAGTAGGTTGGTTCGTCAGCTTGCAGGTTAGCGAACATCTGTTGGTAGTCGTCTGGGAACTTGAGCTTGTTCACGTTGAAGTCACCGCTGTAAACCACAGTTTCTGATGCCGGGATATTCAGAGACTGCGCCAGTGCACGCATCTGCTTGAATTGACGTTGTCGGTAATCACGAGCGGTGTCCGTATCGAATGATGCCGTGTGGGTACCGAAAACATGGTAAGCCTGACCATTCTTGATCACTTCCGCGTAGTTAACACCTTTATCAGCAAAGCAATCTGTGCCCGTGCAATCAGGGAAAACATACTGCGCTTCATTAACGATAGGATAGCGGCTGACAATGATCACACCACCGTCGTATATGTTAATCCCATCTTTATCGAGCATTTTAGTTTGATAAGGATACTCTTTCGCAAGCTCACGCAAGAACTCATCTCTGCCGTTAGCAAACACCTCTTGAAGCGCCAACACGTCATAGCCCTTTACATATTGAGGGAGTAGGTCATAGCGGTCACCAATATGTGAAGCGATGGCAGGCAGCGCCCAGATGTTGTAAGTCATGACCTTGAGTGTATTGGCATCCGGCTCTGGTTGCTCATCCACTTTTGGTGGGGTGATGGTGTAATAAATATCATCATAGCACGCTGTAGAATCGGCTTTGAGGGCTAGCTCTGCATTGACCCCGAACGCATCGGTTGTGCTGCGATGAATATTACGATCGTCATGCAATGTTAGGTTGACGTCTGCGGCACTCAAACCATGTTGCAGTGTCGAGTTATACCAATGTCCCTTCATGGTTTGGTTGAGCGTGACACTTTCGCCCACAGCGTTTGATACCACAGTGTCAAACTCATAGGTCTTCCCAGATTTCACACCAGTCCAGCGGTTGAAACTTATCAGCTTCTTCGTCTCCCAAGGACCAATCTGTTCAACATGCTGTTGCCACTCATCACCGAGTTGAAGCAGGTCGGTACCAGTGTGGTTGGCTTGAATGGTCATCACTTGATTGGTGTTATTGGTGAGATACACGTCGGTGTCTGCGATCGCAGAGGTCGAAGCGATTGATGTGGATGCCACAAGTGCAGCTAACCAAGTCCATTGAGTTTTCATCGTTTACGTTATCCTTATTGATTGATGTCTAGAATAACGTAGTCAAGAGTTATGACATTGGAGTTATAACTCTATGGCATTTATTCAAATATGAGATATATGCCAAGGTTTTATAAAATTGATTAACCATTGAAAATTAACATATTGTCTTATCGGAATGATAAGTGGTACGCGCGCGAATAATAGGGTCAGTTAATGCTTTCGAGTCGGTGGAACAGCCAATATTGGCGTGCTTAAGTGAAAACTGTGTGTCGCGGTAAAGTGGAGGTTGTGAGCAACAAGAAGGGAATATGGACACAGCTTAGAGCTATCAGCATAAATTTTGCGATTGTTCTGTAATTTACTCTTGTTCAGTAAACAGAAACCTCAAAAACAGGTATGATAGTGCCGTTTTTAATCCTGAACTGGGAAAGTCATGGCAAAGTTAACACTCCAAGAGCAGATGCTTAAAGCTGGCTTGGTAAATGAGAAAAAATTAAAGAAGGCGAAGAAAGGCTCTAAAAAGTCTCGCGTTCAGTCTCGTGAAGCAAAAGCGGCAGCTGAAGAAACTAAACTGGCGCAGCAAGCGAAAGACAAAGAGCTAAACCAACAGTTGAAAGAACAACAGTTGAGCAAAGAAATTAAAGCTCAAGTGAAGCAACTGATTGAGATGAACAAGATCGAACAGAAGAACGGTGAAATCAAATACAACTTCACCGACGGTACGCTAGTTAAATATCTTTACGTAGAAGAGCTGACTCAAAAGCAACTAAGTAAAGGCATTCTAAGTATTGCTCGTCAAGGCGAGAGCTACGTTGTTATTCCAACAGCAGTAGCGAACAAGATTGCTATGCGCGACGAAGAATCTATCGTTGATACGCAGGCAGGTAGCACAGACGAAGTAGACGAAGATGACCCGTACAAAGACTTCGTGATCCCAGATGATCTAATGTGGTAATCCGTTTTACCTAGCTCCATTTTAATGGTTAGCTAAGTTTACAGGATCTAAGAATGCAGCGAACAATCACTCGATTGGCGCTGCATTTTTTTTGGCGCGAAATGACTTCAACAAATCTTTAATAACGCTTAGTGTTCTGACATGCCGTAAACAAGGCTATCGTTGGCACTTGCATGATCGATAAAATCGGTATTAGCGCGCTGTTCGTGTTGGTCATAGCCATCGAAGTAACAGTCGCCAATTTCATTGCGCGGGCAAACGTGAATGTGGTCTTTGATGACCAGTTCGGTAGAGCAGCATGGGCAGTGTTTTACATGTCCAGTGAGTACCGTAGATCGATTTGGTTTCATACATCCTCCTGATAGGCACTGTAATATGATTGCCTATTTGCACCCTAAGTTACGCAAATTAGTGTGTCGTTATGATTTCATTTTTAAGTCAATAAAAAACGATTCGTAGAGTGAATGTTTAGGTATTAATGTAAATGTAAGAGCAAGAAAAAATAAAAGAACTAGGACGAGTAGGCTTGAAAGTAGATCGGCCATATAGTCGACTTTCACTGGTATCACATTCAGCCGAAGAGGTTGAAGTAGAGCTCGCTACGACGAATATGTTTGGCCAGATGAAACCAACAAGCCCTAGTGAGCTGTGCATCATTTTATCGACTTAAGCTTTCAAAGTAATTCTGAACAAATTTAACGAACACTTGGTGTTTCTTTGCCGGATAAATAACTTGCGGATAGAACAGATAAATACTGTTGCCTTGTTGCAGACATTCATCAGGCAGCACTCGCTCTAATTCTCCCAGTTCGACCTCTTTCGCAACGTAGTAACTTGCAATACGGATGATGCCACTGCCTGCCATAGCTTGTTGCTTAAGCAGGTGGTTGTCATTACTTGAAAGCCAGCCGGACACATCAATATTTACCGATTTTAAAGGCCACTCGGTTTGGTGCAGAGTTGCTAAGCATTGATGATCACTTAAGTCACTCACATTGGTAGGGCGACCAAATTGGTTAAGATAACCGGGAGTCGCGACTAAATCATGTTGATAGCTAATCAAGTGTTTCGCCACCATGTTGTCAGGTGGCGTATTGGTGGCACGAAACGCGATATCGATATCATCTTGATTGAGATTAAAGTTGGTGTAGCTACTGTTTATCTCGAAACGAATCTCAGGGTATTGCTGCCTAAACTGTTGGCAGATATCGAATAGATATACCTCAGTAAACATCTTTGGCGCAGTGAGGCGTAATAGGCCTTTGACGATGTCGTGTTGCTCAGAAACACTGCGTTCAAGCTGTAAGACTTGCGAGCGAATCGTTAAGCCTTGTTGTAACGCGCGTTCGCCTTCTTGGGTTAAACGAACACTGCGAGTGGTTCTGACCAAAAGCGGGCACTGTAAATCGTTCTCTAAACGTTTGATCTGTTCAGAAAGGTAGCTCTTAGAGATACCGAGCTTTTCGGCTGCCTTGGTAAAGTTGAGTTGCTGAGCAAGTTCTACAAACAGGATCAGTCGTTCAATTCTTTTGTGTTCGTTCATTCGCGCATTCCTACTAATCTATTGTTCGTCATATCAAACAATCATTTCGTTACTAGCATATTCTGTTTTTTAAAAAGAACAATATGATAGAGGCATATTTATTGGCATCAAACCTTCTAAGCGAGATCAGGTATGACGAACAGCATTGATTCAACGAACAAAAATGATAATCAAAAGAACATCCCACTATCAAACCATCTAGACGGTGTTGGGCAAATCGCCTACGGATGCATGGGGCTTGGAGGTGGCTGGAACGACAACCCGGTAACGAGTGCTGATGTTGCTCAAACACGAAGCGTAATCGGCACCGCACTAGAATCGGGCATTAACTTATTCGACCATGCGGATATCTATACCTTCAGCAAAGCTGAGCAAGCCTTTGGTCAAGCATTACAACAAGCGCCTGATCTGCGTGAACAGATGTTCATTCAATCTAAGTGTGGGATTCGTTTTGAAGGCGAGGGCAATGTTGGTCGTTATGATTTCTCGGCTGATTGGGTAGGCCAATCGGTAGACGGTATTCTCAATCGATTGAATACTGAAAAGCTTGATGTGCTGTTATTGCACCGCCCTGATCCTTTGATGGAACTCGATGAGCTAGCAAGAACGTTAGAGAACTTAAAAGCGCAAGGTAAGGTCGATTATTTTGGTGTGTCGAACATGAACAGCCATCAAATTCAGTACCTGCAATCTGCGCTTGGGCAACCCATCGTCGCGAATCAAGTTGAGATGAGCTTAGCCAAATTGGATTGGTTGAATGATGGGGTGATGATTAACTCGCAAGGGCACCATCAATCAGACTTCGCCGCAGGCACTCTTGAACATTGCCAATTGAATAACATCCAACTGCAAGCTTGGGGCTGTTTGGCACAAGGCCGATTTGCTGAGCAAGGTTTGTATTCAGAACATGAAAACGTGAAAAAGACAGCGCACTACGTGGCTCAGTTAGCGAACCAATATGGCGTAGAAAGTGAAGCGATTGTGTTGGCATTTTTGCTTCGTCACCCTGCTCGTATCCAACCTGTAATTGGCACCACAAATCTAGAGCGAATCAAAGCTTCGGCAGTCGCGACTCAGATAAACCTGTCTCGTGAAGAGTGGTACAACCTATACGTGTACTCACGTGGTCAAGCACTGCCATAAGGAATGAATATGTTGAATCAAAAGATCGCGCAACAACTGGTGTCTAACGCTCTAGACATTGCTGAGCGTAATCAACAAGCAATCGCGGTGAGCGTGTGTGATACGCACGGTGAGTTACTGGCGTTTATTCGCATGGATAATGTGAGTGTTCAAGCCGGATTGTTAGCACAGAACAAAGCTTATACATCTGCAAGAGATAGACAGCCAAGCGGTAACTTAGGTGCTTGGGCGAGAGAAACTGGTAAAGACTTAAGTTACTGGACTGACCCAAAGATCACTGGCTTTAAAGGCGGTGTTCCCATTGAATTAAATGGGCAGGTGATTGGCGCTATTGGTGTCAGCGGATTAAGTGAAGACGACGATGAAGCACTTGCCGAAAAAGTCATTCAACTTGTGTTCTAAGCTGTTGCTCGTGAAGTAATGGAAGTTAGAAGTAACAGATAATAAAAAACCGATGCATGTGCATCGGTTTTTTTGTTTAACGAGACTCAAGTGCTTGAATCAATCGAACCCATTAAGCGTTCGCTTGTTCCAGATCTTGTTGCTTGTCTTTCTTGCCTAATAGGCGGCTTGTGATCGTACCGGCTGTCATAGCACCAGATACGTTAAGCGCCGTACGTGCCATATCGATAAGTGGCTCGATAGAGATAAGCAGTGCTGCAATCGTTACAGGAAGACCCATAGCAGGAAGTACGATAAGCGCCGCGAACGTTGCACCGCCACCTACGCCAGCAATACCGAATGAGCTCACTGTGATAATAGCAATCAGAGACAGAATGAAGTTGATGTCCATTGGGTCGATGCCAACTGTAGGCGCAACCATGACTGCTAGCATTGCAGGGTAGATACCCGCACAACCGTTTTGACCAATCGTCGCACCGAAAGAGGCAGACAGGTTAGCAATCGCTGGTGGCACGTTTAGCTTAGTGATTTGAGCTTCAACGTTCAGTGGAATTGTTGCTGCAGAACTACGAGACGTGAAAGCGAACGTCAGTACAGGCCAGATCTTTTGGAAGTACTCTTTCGGGTTTACACCAACAAAAGAAACCAACACACCGTGTACGACGAACATCAGTAGAATCGCAACGTAAGATGCAACGATGAAACCCAGTAGGCTGAGGATGTCAGAAGCACTTGATGTTGCAACTACCTTCGCCATTAACGCTGCGATGCCGTATGGCGTTAGTGCCATGATCATCTTAACTAAGCGCATAACGATAGATTGTGACGCTTCAACGAAAGTACGGATTGGAGATTCTAGTTCTTCTTTCTCTGCCATCACTTTACGAGCAGCGATGCCCGTTAGCACACCAAAGATAACAACCGCGATGATAGACGTAGAGCGAGCCCCCGTTAGGTCTGCAAATGGGTTAGTCGGAATAAAGCTGATCAGCATTTGTGGAATTGTTAGGTCTGAAACGCTACCGATGCGGCTTTCAAGTGTTGCGATACGTGCTGTTTCGCGAGCGCCTTCTGTTAAACCTTCAGCAGACAGGCCGAATGCTTGCGTTACAACAATACCAACAATCGCAGAAATCGCGGTTGTTGCTAACAGTACAGAAATGGTGATACCAGAAATCTTGCCCAGTGAGCCGCCTTTTTCAAGCTTCACTACTGCTGCAATCATTGAAACCAATACTAATGGCATGATCACCATTTTCAGTAGGCCAACATAACCACGGCCAACAATATTTACCCAGTCTAGTGTTTCGTTGATGACCGGATTGCCTTCACCAAATAACAGCTGTAGACCAAGACCAAATGCGCTACCAAATACTAAACCGAGTAAAACGAGGCGAGAAAGTGTGTTTTCTTTTTTCTGCTGTCCGTAGAGAAAAAAGAGGATACCAGTGAATACCGCTAAGGCAGCGATAGCTGAAAATGACATTTGTTTTCCTTATGAATCTCTTTAAATCGATAGGGCGCTTAGATATATGGGCGCAAATACTGTTAGCTACAGTAGCGACCTGTAACAAAACTTAAAATAAGGAAAAGTAATTTATTAGAACGATTAGTAATATCCACTCAATAGGATGGGTGGATATTCAACATTGTGATGAATAGGTGAGCTTTTTAGCGATATTTTGCCAATAAATTGAGCATGTCACTTGACGAGTAAATTTCGATATTTTGGAAATTATTTTCGAATAACCGGAACAACATTGCTTTGGCTACGTCTTCCGACTGAATAGGGCGTAGGTTTTTGAACTTACCAAGCATAAATGGAGACAGCAGAGGAAAGACACTTTGCAGGAGTTTTTCATCAGCTCTAGGTTCATCACGCTCACCCACCAGAGGCCCAGGGCGTGCGATGAAAAGCTGCTTGAAGCCAATACGTTTTAAATTTTGTTCCATTTGTCCTTTACAGCGAAGGTAGTGCGAATAGGAATCTGGTGAAGCGCCATAGCTAGAAACGACCGCTACGCGTTGAACCCCAAGAAACTTCATCGACTGTGCGACTTGGCTAACCAGTTCCACATCGATTTTGCGAAGCGCTTCTTTTGATCCTGCCTTTTTCTTAGTCGTACCTAAGCAGATAACGCCAAGATTAGGCGTCGCATTCGTGTCATCCCAACTGGTAACTTGCAGGTCGCTGTGAATGAGTGTGTGGAGCTTGTTGGAATCAAACTGTGAATCTAACGCTCGGCGAGATAGGGCATAGATATGATCAACGGCGGGTTCATCGATGAGCAACTTCATCACATGATGACCAATTAACCCGGTTGCACCAGCCACCACGACCGATGTTTTGTCTCCAGAAATGCTCATTTTAATCCCTTCTTCACTCCACAAGTGCTTGTTTAATATAAACAGTGTTTGAATTTTAAGCGAATAAAAGTTTGTTAAACGAGTGGTCAGTAGTATGTGGGGAGTCGCCTGTTTATGGAAAAAGAGATGATTTAGTTTGGCTCGACGCATAAGTACGGCCTGAAGCATAAGTACGGTATGAAACATAATGGCGGTGGGAAAGATAAATGCGGTTTGAAACTTAAGTTAGGCGTTAAACATAACAAAGCCCGCTGGGCGACGGGCTTTGTTACTTTTCTTGCTTCTTACTAGGTAAAGGACAGTGGGATTTTCCTTACCTTTTTGCTAGCTTTCTTACTTGATTTATTTGGTTTTCTTTTACTTGAGTTTGGAATCATTACACCTCCTAAATCGTTGTTCTGTTTTGTCTTTCAATCGATTGTCTTTCTTTGTATAGCGTCAGTGTTGTAGGCATTCACTGTATGGGTACTTATCAATGGAGAGATTAACAAGTACTTTAGATAAAGCATAAACGATGCCAAAATGTAAGTTATTGATAAATCTATTATCAGTATTGTAGGTGTTTTAGGGTTCGTCAATTTGATTGTCAATTTGAGAAAAAACCAGTGTGATCTGTTTAAATTAAGAACACTCTCTACGGTTTCTGTTGATTAGGCATAGATACAGCATTGCTTAACACGTAAACTGAGTCGTAATTCACATAGACCAAGGACGTGCTATGAACCTCAAGCTTGATACTCTTGCTCCCACTCAGATTTATCACCTGATGACACAAACCGTTGTTCCTCGCCCGATTGCGTGGGCATTGACGGAATCTTCTGACCAAGAGTACAACCTCGCGCCTTTCTCTTATTTCACGCCTGTTTCTAGTAATCCGCCGTTACTGATGTTATCGGTTGGGAAGAAGCCGTCCTGCGAAATCAAAGATACCACTCGTAATGCCCTAGAAACGGGTAAGCTAGTGATTCACATTGCTTCTTCAAGTTCTGCCGAAACCATGACGGCGACAGCAGCTACCCTTGAACATGGTGATTCGGAAGTCACCGCGAATAACATTGAGCTGGTTGAATTTGAAGGCTTCTCTTTACCGAGAGTGAAAGAGTGCGCGGTCGCTTTTGGCTGCACCTTATACGAAGTAAAAGAGGTTGGAGAGGTGCCACAAAGCCTCATCTTTGCTCAAGTCGAAACCGTGTACATTTCCGAAGACGTGATCGATAAAGAGAGTGAACGTCTTAAGATTGATGCGTTGGCATTGGACCCTTTGTTTCGCCTTGGTGGCGGTGAATACGCGACGCTTTCCAATGTGTTTTCTGTCGCACGCCCTAAGTAACAATCCTTAAGTAGCAGTCCCTAAATCAACGTACCCAGAATAAGCGTTTTTAAAAACTATGTTAGATACCCAATACTCGCAGTACATCCAACACCGAATTGACCAAAAAACCAAGCCACTCGGTGCCCTTGGTTTACTCGAAAAAGTCGCACATCAACTGGCATTGATTCAGAGCCAAGGCAAAGAAGCGGCGGTTGAACACATCGAATTGAATAAGCCAAGTATCATCATTTTTGCTGGCGACCATGGCATTGCTGACGAAGGCGTGAGTATTGCTCCAAGCGCGGTAACACAACAGATGGTGTTGAACTTCTTAAGCGATGGCGCGGCGATCAATTGCTTCTGTGCGGTGAATAATATCGATATCACGGTAGTCGACACGGGGATATTGTTGCCTGTGGAATCAGACAGTGACATGTTGATCTCTCAGCGTTTGGGTACGCGAACCAATAACTTTGCCAATGAAGCGGCAATGAGTTTAGAAACGGTTGAACGTGGGATTGAACTGGGTACAGATCTTGTATCTAAAACCATTTCGAATGGCACCAATATCATCATGTTTGGTGAAATGGGTATCGGAAATACCAGCAGCGCATCAGCGATCTTAAGTGCATTAGCGAATCGTGCTGCAGCGGAGTGTGTTGGCCTAGGCACTGGCATCAACAATGAACAGCTTGCACGTAAAGTGGCTGTGGTTGAGCAAGGTGTCGCGCGTTGCAAAGGTTTAGAGCTTACAGATCTTAAAGATATTAAAGGGCTTAAAGATATTAAAGAGGTACTCGCACAAGTCGGTGGCTATGAAATCGTTCAAATGGTCGGTGCTTTCCTTGGCGCTTACCAAAACAAAACCCCAGTATTAGTCGATGGCTTTATCGTGTCGGTTGCGGCGTATGTCGCGACTTTAATTGAACCGAGTTGCCGAGACTATATGATCTTCGCCCATCGCTCTGAAGAGTCAGGACACAAAATTCTGTTAGAGCTGCTCGACGCTGAGCCACTGCTCGATCTTGGATTGAGATTAGGCGAGGGCACAGGTGCTGCGCTAGCTATGCCAATCATTCGTGCGGCAGCCGAGTTCTATAACAACATGGCGAGCTTCGAAAGTGCTGGAGTCACGGTTTAATGAGTGATGCACCAGAAAGATCGTTGAAAGATCGAGTTACTTATCAGTGGGAGCTTTTTGCGCTGGCGATGGGTTTCTTTTCTCGCTTGCCAATGCCGAAAAACACGCCCTATTCTACAGAGCGAATGAACCGTTCTGGTCGCTACTTTTCAACGGTTGGTTTGTTGCTTGGTGTTCTGTGTGGCGGTGTGTTCTTGCTACTTGATGTGATACTGCCGAGTGCAGTAGCGATCTTTTTGATGATGAGTTTTAGCCTGATGCTCACTGGCGCATTCCATGAAGATGGTTTGACTGATATGGCCGATGGCATTGGTGGCGGCATGACCCTAGAACGCCGTTTGACCATCATGAAAGACAGTCGAATCGGTACTTATGGTGCGTCTGCTCTGATTATGGCTCTGCTTGGCAAGTGGGTGCTGTTGAATGAACTCATAAGCATGACGGGACTGTTTATGGTAATCGTGACCAGTTATACCTTTAGCCGCGCGATTGCTGCATCGCTAATTTACGACATGCCTTATGTCAGTGATTTAGATACCAGTAAAAGTAAACCATTGGCCAACAAGCAAACCAAAGGCGAACTTGTCTTCTTGTTGCTGGTAGGCGTGCTGCCTAGCCTGTGGTTTGGTCTTGAATTCGCTTTGGTTTTATCTGTCGTCGCCTATCTGTTCAGAACAGGTTTTAAAACGTGGTTAACGGCTCGAATTGGCGGCTTTACTGGGGACTGCTTGGGTGCGGCTCAACAGTTAATGGAGTTGCTGACTTACCTTGTATTCATTACTGCATTTTACAATGGCTTTCTATAACGGCTTCCTATGACCAACACGAATGAAACTATTCAAGCTAATCAAATTAATCAAGCAAGCCAGCGAAACAGCCATTTGGTATTGGGCGGGGCTCGTTCTGGTAAGTCTAGTTTTGCAGAGCAACAAGCATTATGTGCGCTTGAAGCATGTTCAAATGGACGCCTCAATTATATTGCGACAGCGACATATCTTGATGATGAAATGCGAGAACGAATCGCGCACCATCAACAACGTCGTGGCGAGCAGTGGATTGAGCATGAAGTACCCGTCGAATTAGCCGAAAAACTGCAGTCTTTTGAGAAAGAAGATGTGGTATTGATTGATTGCCTAACCTTGTGGTTGAACAACATCATCTTTGAACTGGGTGATGACGCAACTAATGAACAGGTTGAAGCCGTGGTTGAAGTATTGGTCAAAAGCGTCGAGCAAAGTCCGGCGCAAATTATCATGGTCTCTAACGAAGTCGGTTTAGGTGTGGTGCCGCTGGGTAAAGTGTCTCGCTTGTTTGTGGACAATGCAGGACGAATGAACCAAGCGCTAGCTCGCGTCGTTGAGCGCGTCACGCTGGTTGCTGCCGGATTGCCGCTGCACTTAAAACCATCTAATCACTTGCTTGATACTCAAGGCTAGGTCGCACACATGGTCAATGGAACAACCAAAAACATCTACCTCCTAAGACATGGCAAAGTCGAAGGAAAAGCGGCGCTCAATGGTTTATCTGATGTGCTGGTCAACTCTGATCTTCAAGAACAGATATGTGAGGCACTAACTACACAAGACATTACCTTTGATAGCGTGGTTAGCTCTCCACTAAGACGATGTGGTGATCTCGCGAGCTTGTTTGCAGAGCGTATGTCTGTGCCTTTATCAGTTGCATCGGGTTTTCAGGAAATGAACTTCGGTGAAGTAGATGGTGTCCCATTTGATGAACTTGAAGACAAGTGGGGAATGTTAGAAACCTTTTGGAAAGACCCTGCTAATCATCAATTAACTGGCGCAGAAAGTTTACAGAGCTTCCACGACAGAGTAACTCAAGCTTGGTCGCAACTTTTGAATGATTCAAGTGACAACATATTGTTGGTTACTCATGGTGGTGTGATTCGCATACTGCTAGCGCACTGCCTTAATATTGATTGGAAAAACCCGAGTTTGTACTCGAAGTTATCGATAGAAAACGCATCGATAACGCATATTCAAATCACTCAGTTTGCGCAGAGCTTTATCAGCGTTAAATCGATAGGGATACCTGTTCTCTGAGTGTTCAAAAAACACAGTTTAAGAATTAACAATCTTTTAGATCTGTAAATAGAAACAGAAATATAAATAGAAGTATAAAGCGGCGTTCACAGCCGCTATACCTGATTGGTATTACTACCTACGTGAAAGGAATTTAGTCATGACAACACCAAGTTGGGATCTAAGCATTGCTTATAGCGATCTTAATGATGCAAAAATCGAACAGGACATTGAACTCATTCAGCAGTGCATTGAGCTGTTGAACCTACACGTTGAAAAGCGTCATATCATTCTAGCGATGCAAAACGCGATTCAGACTTCAGAAGCGGCAGGTACGCTACTGAGCACAATTAGCACCTTTGCTAACTGTCACGCTTCGGTAGACGCGACCCACACAGAAGCCAAAGCGTTGCTTGGCCGTGTTGCAAAGCTTAACTCTGAAATGTCTCAAGCGTTTAGCCCTTATGAAGACACGCTGATTCACGCAGAACCAGAATTTATTGATGCAGTATTAGAGCATGATAGTGCGGACGTAGCAGGGCAGCGCTTTGCGATTGAAAGCTCTCGTAAGTTATCAAGCAGCCGACTCAGTGTTGCTGAAGAGCAGTTATTGGCAGCGATGAAGGTTGATGGTCGTGACGGATGGGGTCGTTTATACGATAACCTAACCGGATCTTTAAAACTGTCGCTAAAGCTGGACGGTGAAGAGGAAGCCCTAGGCTTTTCACAAGCCGCGAGCCTGTTGTACGGCAGCGAATTCGACAAACAAGAACCAGCATGGCGCGCGGTTCAAGGTGCGATGAAAACGCACCAAGAGTCTTTTGCTTCGATTCTAAATGCATTGGCGGGTTGGCGACTGACTGAAAACAAAAAGCGTTCGAAGATTAGCGATGTGCATTTCCTAGATCCAAGCCTACACGGCAGCCGCATTGTGCCAGAAACGCTAGACACCATGATGTCGGTAGCGAAAGCTAATCGAGCTGTTGGTCAGAAAGCAGGTTTGTTAATGGCAAGAGTTCATGGCTTAGATGAAATGAAGCCATGGAACCACTTAGCTGCGATGCCGCCGCTTGGTGACGCTGAATCTAAGGTTTATCCATTTGATGAAGCGATTGAAGTGATCAAAACTGCCTTCGCTGAAGTGAACCCAGAGATGGCTGACTTCGTTGCTTTGATGGTTGAGAATGGTTGGATTGATGCCGCACCAGCAGCCAACAAGCGTTTAGGTGCTTACTGTACTAAGTTTGCCGCGACACGCACACCGCTTGTATTCATGACGTGGAGTGGCAGCCGCTCTGACTTAATGACATTGGCACACGAGCTAGGCCATGCGTTCCACAACTGGGTAATGAAAGACATGCCGTTGTGTCAAACACGCTACCCAATGACGCTAGCAGAAACCGCTTCTATCTTTGCTGAAAACATCGTTCGTGATCACTTGTTAACGCAAGCTCAAACACGTAACGAGAAACTTGAGATGTTATGGGAAGAGTTGTCTTCTTCACTCGCTTTAATGGTGAACATTCCAGTGCGTTTCGAATTCGAAAAAGCCTTCTACGAGCAGCGTGAAAAAGGCGAGCTAACGGCTCAGCAGCTGTGTGACTTGATGGAAACGACTTGGAAAGAGTGGTATGGCGATGCAATGACAGAAGCTGACCCTTACTTCTGGGCGAGCAAACTGCATTTCAGCATCTCTCAAGTAAGCTTCTACAACTACCCATACTTGTTCGGTTACCTGTTCAGTAAAGGTGTTTACGCTCAGCGCGATGCGAAAGGTGAGCAATTCTACGGCGATTACGTTTCGTTGCTTCGTGATACGGGCAGCATGATGGCGGAAGAAGTCGTTCAAAAGCACTTAGGAATGGACCTGACTCAAGCTGATTTTTGGCAACAAAGCATCGACATGGTCAAAGTTCAAATCGATGAATTTGAAAGATTGCTCGATCAGGAAGATTAATTGATCTCAATCTGTTCATAGCAGGTAAGAGCTGTGTTAGCTTACGTGGCTCTTATCTTGCTGGCATAACCTGAGATAAGCCGAAACAACCAAAAGTCTCTTTAAATAGAGAAAGTTATTTGGAACAGATGTCGGTTAGTAAAGTCAGCAGGTAATATAAAAATATATGGGTAGTATTTGTGAGTGATAACGGAGTTTCTGTTGATAAGTGCGATCCTAGCAACACAATTTCTATGTACAATTTATTAACATACGGCCGTGCAATTAAGGAGTAGCGCATGACGAAGACCCTCTTTCGCCAATCATTTCTTTTTGACAGCCTAGATCTTGAGCAAGAAGTGTTTGCAGGACAGACCGTACTGAGTAACGGTGTTCAAATTAAGCTTCATCAACGCGGTGTCTTGGAAGTGATTCCCGCGGATTTTAATTCTGAAACCAAGAACATCATTTTTTCAACCGGTGTTCATGGCGACGAAACTTCACCAATGGAGCTGATCGATAAGCTCATTGAGGATATTGAAACAGGTTTCCAAGTAGTAAACGCGAGATGCTTGTTTATCATAGCTCACCCAGAAGCCACTAACGCGCATACTCGTTTTCTTGATGTGAACATGAATCGTCTGTTTGATGAAAAGCAGTACGAGAGCAATCGAGAAGTGGATATCGCGAAGAACTTGAAGTTCTTGGTGACTGAGTTTTACAAAGAAACGGAACCTGCCACTCGTTGGCATCTAGATTTGCACTGTGCAATCCGTTTATCTAAGCATTACTCGTTTGCAGTGAGCCCTAAAGTTCGCCACGAAGTACGCAGTAAAGAGCTGTTTGATTTCATTAACAGTGCGCACGTGGAAGCAGTGTTGTTGTCAAATGCGCCAACCAGTACATTCAGTTGGTACAGTGCTGAAAACTTCGAAGCGCAAGCACTGACAATGGAACTAGGGCAGGTCGCGAGAATTGGTGAGAACCAACTTGATAAGCTAACGGCTTTTGACTTGGCGATGCGTAACTTGATTGCTGAAGTTGAGCCAGAGCATTTACCTAAGCGAACCATCACTTATCGCGTGAGCAGAACCATTGTTCGTTTACATGATGACTTCGATTTCATGTTCTCAGATTCTGTAGAGAACTTTACCGCGTTCAAGCACGGTGAAGTATTCGGTCATGATGGTGATAAACCGTTAATGGCTAAGAATGAAAACGAAGCGGTGGTGTTCCCTAATCGTAATGTTGCTATCGGTCAACGAGCAGCCTTAATGGTGTGTGAAGTTGAAACGCGATTCGACCATGGTCAGCTTGTGTACGATTAATATCGACTCGGGTTTAAACGACGAAAACAACCGCTCAACTGGTTGAAATATCAAGGTTCACATTACGGTGTGAGCCTTGAGTTTATTTGGGGATACAGGTAAGGTTACGCGAACATTTTCAAAGTAGCTTGATATGGATTTCCAACAACTTCTTCACCAAAAACAGCGCAAATGGACTAGAGCCATTTATCTGATGGCAGCACTGCTTGTCGCGCTGAGTGCAATTTACCTAATGGTTGGCGATCTCTTCATTTCCCCTCTGGACACCTTGTCCACGTTAGAACAAAAACTACTGATTGATTTACGCTTACCTCGATTATTAGCAGCTATTGCTATCGGGGCAGGGCTAGCAGTATCTGGCGCAAGCTTACAAGTCTTATTAGGCAACGTATTGGCTGAGCCTGGTGTGCTCGGCATTTCTGGCGGTGCAAGCTTAGCCATGGTTATTGTGCTGTTCTTCTTGCCGTTTGCTCCGACTCCAGAACTGTTCATGATTGCCGCCGTTTTAGGCTCGCTCTGTTTCACCGTGATACTGGTAAGCATGGTAAAAACGATGCGACTCACCACGGCTAAATTACTGCTGGTGGGTGTCGCGTTAGGCATTCTTTCTGGCGCGATGGTGACATGGGCGTTCTATTTTAGTGATGACTTAAGTCTACGCTTATTGATGTATTGGCTGATGGGCAGCTTAGGTGGCGTCACTTGGTATCAACACTCGCTCACGTTGGTGATGATCCCCGTGATTATTTGGCTGTGCCTGCAAGGTAGTAAGCTAGACAAGCTGATGATTGGCGAAACGCATGCCGCACAGTTAGGCGTAAACGTACCGAGATTGCGCTGGCGTCTAATTTTCGCCGTGTCTATTTTAGTCGGCTGCGCGGTAGCTTTAGGTGGCGTGATCAGCTTTGTTGGCTTGGTTGTGCCACACTTATTGCGTTTAGCGATTGGTACTGATAACAAATACCTTCTTCCTTTGTCTGCCGTTGCTGGCGCTGCGTTGTTGGTGTTTGCTGATATCTGTGCAAGAACCTTATTAGATTCCGCAGAGCTGCCTTTGGGTGTGATGACCACCAGTATCGGTGCGCCTATCTTCATTTGGATGTTAATTAAAAATCATGATTCAAATTAAGAGCCTGAGCGTCGGCGCTCGTTTATTACCACTATCATTTGAGCTCAAGCAAGGGCAGGTGACTCACGTTATCGGCCCTAATGGCAGCGGTAAAAGTACCTTGCTCGAAGGGATATCTGGAATTGGTGATGGTTACAAAGGCGATATAAAGATCGACGGGCAGGATTTGTCGGAGCTGTCTTTACAAGATTTATCATTGCATCGTGCTTACTTGTGCCAAAGCGCAAGGCCAGCCTTCAACTTAGAAGTGTTCCAATATCTTGCATTGTCACTGCCAAGCTCCTCACACGGCCTTGATGTTGAAATCAACGCAGCTTTGGAAGAAATCAGCCAGATGCTAGACATTGCAGACAAACTTCATCGCTCAATTCAGACACTGTCTGGTGGTGAATGGCAACGCGTACGTTTGGCGGGAATGTGCCTGCAAATTTGGCCGACACTTAACCCATACGCGAAGCTGCTGATCCTCGACGAACCCGCAGCTCCGTTGGATATTGCTCAAGAAGCCTTGTTGTACAAGCTTATCGAACGAGTGGCTGAGAAGGGCATCGCCGTGATCATGGCTAACCATGATTTGAACAGAACACTAAGACACGCAGACCAAGTGTTGTTGCTCGATAAAGGTGTACTTCAAGCATCAGGCTCAGCTGATCAAGTGCTTACCCCTGAGCAGCTAGAGTCCGTGTTCAACACCGAAGTCAAAAGTATCTCAGTCGACAATCAGACCTATCTGCTGTTTGGTTAACTTAAGCTCATCAATACAAGGCAATCTATATGTTTAGATATATTCAACGACGACGAATCAAGAAAGTAATCAAATCACTTTCTGCAAAGTTGGTGAAAGCGTACGGAAGCCGTGATTTCTTCTCTATTGGGCAGGTTGAAACAAGTTCTCGTGAGTTGAGTAAACGCCAACAACAGATTGCTTTAGCCTTGTTTGCGGATCCACAAGATCTTGCTGTTGAATTAGCTCCAACTATTCAGTTGCTGCGTAATGATGTGTCTAATGACTTCTTTGGCGGAGAAGACTACACAGCGCGAGATGTACTTAATCTATTGGGTGGCGGCGGTTGGAAGGGCGGTCGTATGGACGATGACATGTCGAATCGATTTGGCATGAATAGCCGCTATTAGTTTAGCTCGTTCAAATTAACGTTTAATGATTTATCCATTTATAAACGTATACGCTCAATAGCTTAGCGACTTTACAGCAGTCTCAACAACGTAATAATAATGATGATAAAAAGCACTCAATATCATTATTTATGCGAGCGTTTCACTCCAATTAATTCAATGAAAAAATACCTTCCTAGCGATCTATTTTCTTAGGGAATGCGTAATTTTTGTCGGTAAAAATTGATAATTCGAACCAATATCATCTATCTACAACGCATTTGTTTGAGTTGTGTGATGCTGATTCCTATTAATATAAAACCCGCTGTTATTGATAAAATTGACGTATATATTTTTCGTTGTTCTTTAAGTCGGAAACTATAAACCTTCGAATTACAGTGCTGGTTGGTTAGTAACCAATTGGTTTTGTGTTTAGGGTAAAATAATAGAGAGTGGGAAAGTGACAACAATAAATAATAATATTCTAAAAATAGCAGTGGGTATGGCTATGCTATCGAGTGTGCCGTCAGTGGCAAATGCTCATGGTTGGTCTGAGTTTCCAAGTGCGCGTCAGAACACGTGTTACGAGCAAGGCGGGATTTGGTCGGGTACACCACCTAATGCTGCGTGTGCTCAAGCAAAAGACATTTCGGGTTCATACCCGTTTGTTCAACGTAACGAGTACGCGAAAAATGTCCAAGATTTCAATAATATCAATGCTGTAAAAGCGGCGATTCCTGACGGCACGTTATGTTATGCCAACGATTCGCAAAAACGCGGCATGGGTGCGCCTCATACTGGTTGGACTCGTACCGAGCTAAATACTGGTACGTTTGAATATGTATTCAATGCGACAGCGCCACACAACCCTTCTTTCTGGGAGTTCTACCTAACGAAACCAAACGCGGACCTAAGCAAAGGCCTAGCGTGGGGAGACTTAGATCTTATCCAAGAAGAGGGTAACGTTCCGGTTAATGGCGGCAAGTACCGCATTAATGTCACTATTCCTTCAGACCGTTCTGGCGATGCGATTCTATTCGTTCGTTGGCAACGTGATGATGCTGCGGGCGAAGGCTTCTACAACTGTTCAGACATCACTATCGCGGGTGGCACAACCCCTCCACCAGAGCCTACACCTCAACCTGATCTAGTCCGTGGCGACCTGTTTGTTTCTGACCAGTTTGGTACGCCAGAAATTGGTGATACGGTTAAGTACGACATCATCAACAAGTACGGTGAAGTCGCGCGTAGCTTCGACATCGTTATCGACGCTTCAAACGTTAACGATTGGGCTCGCTTGTTGGCTTCAGAGATTAACGGCTGGCACGAAGAGTTTAAAGATGGCGCGATCTTCATTGGTGATTGGCACGCTGAAATGCAGCACTACATGTACTTCCAAAACGATCCTTCACGTAACTTCTTTAACTCAAAAGATAGCCGTGCTTCTGGTCAGTTAACGCTGATTGATGGTGGCGACGGTGGTGTTGAACCATTAAAAGGCGACATCTACGAGCTAGTGAAGAGTGACAACGTAGTGAATGCTGGCGACAAAGTTGTAATTGCAACAAGCGAAGCGGCGACATTGACTCAAACTCAAGGTACTTCTGTAAGCATTCAAAATAACGGCACGGCTTCTATCGTAGTTGATACCACTGGCATCACTGCAAACGAAACTTTATCGTTTATGGCTAGCTCGATTGAAAGCGACAGTGTTGAAACCTTCACTTTTGAAGTAATTGCTGATGACGGTGGCGTAACACCAGACCCAGATCCAACGCCGGATCCTGATCCGACTCCTGACCCAGACCCTACGCCAGATCCAGGTACGTGGGACTCATCAGCGACTTACCTTGGTGGCGAAGTCGTGACTTACTCGAACCAGTCATGGAAAGCACAATGGTGGGTTCAAGGTGGTACTAACCCTAAAGCGACTTACGAAAATGACAAATGGGGCGTTTGGCGTCCAGCCAACTAATCTTAACTATTGTTAGTTAATTAGCCTTGCCATAATAACCAAGACACCACACTTTTTGACGAGTGTGGTGTCTTTTTTAGCGTCTGCATTTGCGGTTTTGAATGTCATCAGCCTAGAAAAAGTGATTCAGGAACGGAGTCTTAATCACTCAGCACGGTTCTATAAGAAGATGAGAGTTATATAGAAAACAAGAGCTATATAACGTTTTGTAATGTGTTGAAGAATTATTCCAGAGTAAGGTTTTGCTTAATCTCATCGTTAAGATACCCCTGATCAAAATCTGGTGTCATGAATTCGACGAAGGAGGAGTCTAGATAGCTGGTTTCTAGATAACTCGGCTCTAGATAATGGGAGTCTAAGTGATCAGCACTTACGTAGGTGGGAATCGCAGAAAACAAAACGATACTGATCGCTGCAGCGATATTAATGGCTTTGTTACGTTGAGAAGTAATTTTCATAGTAGTGCCCTCGAAAGGTGGGCAAATCCATCTGCCTATGAGAATTGAATCTGAGATGTTTAGAAGTCGTAAGACAAACCAAGCGTAATGATATTGTCGTTGTCGATCGGGCCCATCGATTGGCCGTTCAAGTAAAGGTCACCTTCGTTGGTATTGAAGTAGGTGTATTTCACGTAGGGTGTCCAGTCGTCGATGCTTTTAGAGAGAACGACTTCGTGCTCATTGGTACGGTAGTCGCCTTGATGAAAGATTACGTTGTCATCGTTGTGGGTAAACCCGCCATTGGATCCATCACTGTTTTCGTGAGTGTATTGATAAGCTAAATCCCAGCCTGCGAGTGAGTACCCCGCACCGGCGATGAACTTATTGGTGTTGATCGTGGTGTCGCTTACATTCTCGAGTACTTGCCCTGACTGGTTATATCCCAATCCACCGAATACATTGAAGTTGTCGTTCACTTGATAATCGATAATACCTTCGATTAATAACTCTTCACCGTTGTCCCATTTACCGAGTTCACCGTATAGGTTGAACGTGAAGGATTCGCTGATGTGAAAGTCGTGTCCGTAACCCGCGGCTAGCCAACCCTGGTCATCAAAACCTATATAGACTTGTCCATTTTCTGAGGTATCGATTAATGCGCCAGCTTCTGTGGTGTAGACACCGTTATCAGCAGCATTAGAGGCAACGTTTTGTTCGATGTAAACTTGAGTCGAAGTCGCAAACGCTGCGCTGCTGAGTAACGTAAGTGGTAGAGCAATAAGGTTAAGTTTTTTCATGGATTCTCCAGTGTCGTTCTATTGAATTAACTTGCTAGAGAGTATGTGATTAAACTGAATTTATATTAATAGGGTTAACTTTAGTTAAAACCTCAGTTTCATTTATGTTTCCTTAATGCTGATTTGATTGCTTCACGGGTTTTGATGTGCTGTTCGTCTTTAGCGTAGCGGCGGTGATAGAGCATTCGAAACGTGATCGGTCTTAATTTGATGGGGATAGGGTGAACGCGTAAGCCAAGCGCTGGTGCAAGCATTTCTGCAAAAGAGCGAGTAGAAGCGGCGATATAATCTGTCGTGCTTGCCAAAATCAGCATGCTTGAAATTGAGCTGGTTTCAATTCTGACTTTTCTCGGCTCGATATCGCTCTCTGATAAAAACTCGACCGTGTTCATGTTGGCGCGTTTGATCTTGAGCGCAATATGTTCCTCTTGGAAATACTCTTCTTTACTTAGTGTCTCACCAATTCGAGGGTGGTTGATTCGAGTCAGACACACGGGCTCCTCATCGACGATGGTTTCTTCAATCAATGAGTGTTTCTTACTCGAAAGTACATCAATGACGATATCTACTTTTTGTGCAGTAAGCGCATCAAACAGTTCTTCCTCTTCGAGTGGCGCTTCCGTAAAGCTTACGCCTTCAACCTGGCTAACGAAATGAAGCAAGCTCTCTGTGCAATAGACTTTAAGGTCATTCTTTTGCTGCTCAACCGTTCCAATGATGTTCAATGGGTCTTCTATCTTATTAGCGAGTGATACCGCTGCTCCAGTGGGCGCGATACCTCGTCCTTCTCTCACAAATAAAGCCTTGCCCACGACACCTTCGAGTCTCTTAATCGCCGCGCTTACCGCGGGTTGAGAAATATCGAGCTGCTCTGATGCCACGGTGATAGAGCTGTGTTTGTAAACGGCCAAAAATGTCGTCAGTAGATTAAGGTCCAAATTCAGTTCCCTCTATTCTTATTGCCACTCATCCAAATCATGGTGGAGTCGTTATTAACTCATAAATGAAATGGAGGTTTTAAGTAAAGTTTACACTATATATCAAGGTTCTGTTTATTAATAAACTTGTTTGCATCGGAGTGAGGAAGGAACTTCATTCATTTACTAAATACTCAGACCGATAGGTGAAACTATGAGAACTTTCGCAAAATTATCAATCATCTCTACAGCAATGATCATCACGACAACCGCTTTTGCTGCTGACCCAATGATGCAATACAACACCAAGCAAACTAACTCTGATATTCAAAAACTCGAGAAATTTGAATATCACGAGGGTGAAACCCTTGAAGAGTATCTGAGCACTCAACCTAAGGGGAACTTGTACTCTTCAGAAGAAGAGGTGCTTTCTGTGTTAATGGGCGGTGTAAACAATGGTGACTATCGCAAAGAAACCAATTCAGGTTGGAAAGAAGGCCTGATGTTTGAGGGCATTGCACCTTATGGCGATCACATGGTGTCGGGCGCCAACTGGTTCCCACGCACTGAAGAAGTTCAACCGGATGAAATGCGTGTCACGTTCATGGGGACATCACCAATGATTCGCCCGGGGCAGGCAAACACCTCGATATACGTCGAATTGGGTAACGGCTCTAACTTTGTCTTTGATTTAGGTGAAGGATCAATTGCGAACTACGTAGCGGCGGGTGTCGCGATGAATGAACTCGACCATATCTTCATTACTCACTTACACGTAGACCATTACGGCTCGTTACCTTACCTGTATCAATTTGGTGGTTGGAATGGTCGCTGGGAAAAGCCGCTTAACATTTATGGTCCGAGTGGTGCGACTCCAGAATATGGCACTCGTCATATGATTGAAGGCATGCAGCAAATGTTGAACTGGCACACCGACGCATTTGATGTGTTTCCATCAGGCAACGACATAGTGGTACACGAGTTTGATTTCCGCGACGACGGAGGTGTTATCTATGACCAAGACAATGTGGAAGTGATTCACTGGCGACGCAGTCACGCAAAAGATGGCGCGTCTGGTTACCGCTTGAATTGGACTCAAGATGACGGTCGAGTGCTTTCGTTTGTTTGGACAGGAGACGGTCGCCCAACCGAGTTAGATTTGAAATACGCAAAAGGTGCAGACTTGTTCATTACTGAGCTGCAAACCGAAACGTTTGGTGTGTCTTCGATTATTCAAGGTGTGCCGCCATTCTTAGCACGTTACACCGTTGATACTCACCATACACCAGCGTACGCGGCGGGTTATGTGGCGAATGAAGTACAACCGCGCTTGTTCATGACAACGCACATGACATTCGACCCATATCTCAATGAGGAAACCGTTGCAGAGGTTCGCCACCATTGGCAAGGGCCTTACCACTTCGGTGCGCCAGATGGCATTGTCGTTAACATGACTAAAGATAATGCGTGGGTTCGTGAAGGTATTTTACCTGATTTCCCGAATGCGCGAGCGCCACAATTTGATATGGCCGATGGGTCTGACTTTAGAATCCCGCTGCCGAAAAACAGCCGTGAAGACATACAAGAACAAGAGATTCGTGATTTAGAGTTGGATCCAAAACTGTACTACCCAGAAGGCTACCACCCAGAGCTGTTAACTGAGTGGCCAGTCGACCGTGACATCGTGATCCCAGCTGAACAAGTACCAGAAGCAATGAAGCAAGGTATGAACACCAAGCAAGAATACATGGATAGAGTGCGTGCTCACCACAATCTTGAGCGCAAGTCGGTAAGTCGTCCAACTGAGCCTGGTGAAGGAGCAGGAACCGACAACAAATAGGGTATTTGTAGTGAGGGCTGATATTGCCCTCACATCCTAAAAAGTTAGGTAAATAAACCCATTCTCTTACTCAATCATAAAAACTATTGCTTACAACATCTTTGCTTAGAATATCTGGAGTTCATTATGAAAAAATCAATTTTAGCGGTCGTCATTCTATCTTTAGTGTCAGCGTCTGTTTTCGCTAACGGACAATCAAATGCTCACAACTATCAACCTGGTGCGACGAATAACTCAGAACGTTTAGCGGATATTGATCCTAACTACGAACTGACCTTACCTTCAGAAAAAGAAGGCTACACCATGTATGACAACCAATCCATGTCTGATGGCGGGACCTACACAACGTATGTCAAACCGAATCCTTCCGATGCAATGCATGTCGCCGATGAAGGCTCGCTAAAAATAACGCATGGAGAAGGTGGTGTCATTATGACGGAATACACCACAAAGAATGGGCAACACACGTTTTCAGTGATGTGCGGCTACACTTCGGGTCCATCATACTGGGCTGACGGAAAACCAGCGAAGGTATGTGAAGAGGCGCAAGCACTAGCGGTTGCATTGGAAGCAAAAGGTGAATGGGAGGTGAAGCCAATGACTTACACCATCGCACCAGCAAGAATCGTAGTTGATAAGTGATTTTTGTCTATAGAACGCTCGTTATATCGAGCCTCGTTATCCAATCATATTGATTATTTGTAGTGAGACAGAGGGGTACTCAGGCTGAAATGGTCTTGAAGTTCCCCTTAACTTAGCTCATCTCACAAGAAGCTAAGTCAGCCAACTAATCAAATTTGTATTCGAAAATACAGAAGGTCTATCCTATGAAAAATACCATTAAACTACTGGCTATCGCATGTGTTTTACTTACTCCAATGCTTGTAGCCGCTGCTGAACATAGTCACAGTCACAATCATTTCAACCCTGCACTAGAACAACTTGGCGACGACATTATTGGTCTAACCGTGTGTTACAAAAATGGTCATCTCTCTGATGAAAACCAAGAACCTGCTTTTATGAACCTTATCAACCACGCCAATGTTGAAGGAGAGGAGTTGGGGATGTTCTACATGGACAAATTGGGCCCTAAAGCCGAGCAAATCATGAGTGATGATGAGGCTCGACGTTTATGGACCGAAGAATATTGTGCTGATTTAACTGATACCTATTTGGACTCACACAAGTTAGCTCAAAGAGCAAATGAACACAAAGGTTATTCCCACGGACACGATCATGGTCATCACCATAATCATGACCACCATGGACATGGCGATTTAACGCCGGAGGTACTTGAGCAAGATATTGAGAGAGGGCGTTTACTCAGTATCAATTAAGCCCAATAAGATAAGTTCATCTAACCTATTGTTAAATATTCACTATTTGTTAGTGTGTTTAGGTGCACATTGAGGATGTGTTTCATATTTAGCGAAGAAATATTAGGAGTTGCGATGAGTATTATAGTGAGACGGTCTGAGCCGTCAGATGCGAAGGGAATAAAAGAAGTTTACGAATGCACTAATGCTTATACCGGTACGCTGCAACTCCCAAATCCATCTCTGGAAAGCTGGCAAAAACGAATCTCTAATATACCTGACAACGTGTACTCGTATGTCGCGATGATCGACGATGAGATTGTTGGCAACTTGGGAATGGAAGTGTGCGTGAATCCAAGAAGACGACATGTGGCTTCATTTGGTATGGGTGTTAAAGACGATGTGCTAGGCAAAGGTGTGGGTAGTCAACTGCTCGCGACCGCGATCGACTTGTGTGATAACTGGATTAACATCAAGCGAATGGAGTTAACGGTATACACCGATAATGAAAGAGCGATCAGCCTGTATAAGAAGTTCGGTTTCGTGATTGAAGGAGAGTCCGCAGGGTTCGCTTTCAGAAATGGCGAATATGTGGCGGCTTATCATATGGCTCGACTGGTATAGCATTTAGCTACGATTAACACAGTTAGAATTAACTGACAGATAATAAAACGCCACGTTATTTAAACGTGGCGTTTGCTATTTTGGTGCGCTGGTGCTTTAAAGAGCTACAGCCATAACCTTAGTTCAGTCGTAAACTTAGTTAAGCCGTTAGTGGCTCAAGGTTCGCAGGACGGTAGTGTACAGATTTTAGTACTTTACCTTGGCGAACTGTCTTGCCTTCCGATACGAAATCTTCCGCACACTTAGCGATGATGTATTCGCCTTTTTGAACCGCCATCAGCTTGATGTTCTGCTCAGCATAGAAAGCTTCTGTTTCAGCATATTCAGTTTCGTTGCGACATACTTTGCTCATGTTGCTTGAGTGTACTTCGTCCCAGCAAGGTAAGAAGTCAATTGAGCGGTTTTTAGAAACATTCAACAGTAGGTCGATCAGGTAGCTGATTGCTAGGTTGTCTTCAACCTTAGCTTGGCCAAGGTGAACCAGACGTCCCATCAAAACATAAACGCTGTCTACGATAGCGTCCGCTTGTTCGATTTTAGAGTCAGCTTCTGCAAGTTCTGTTAGTTCTTCGATCGCTAGAGAGGTATGTAGCGTATCGCCTTTTTCGTCCATTGTTTCAGGAGCAGCAACAGGCAGATCAAAAGTACTGCGGAACTCTTCAATGTCGCGGTAAAGGTGATCGTAGATTTCTTGGCTTAGTTGAGAAAGGTTCATTTTCCTATCCATTCTGTTTCGTTAATGGATTATTTTACCAAAGCTAGGAATAGGGTGCTAACGCAAAGTCGAATAAGTCGACTTTTATTCATTGGACCAATGAGGTATTTTGCATACAAACCAATTGATTATTATGTTTTTTTACACTTTACTCTTCTTAATATACCAAATATTAATGTTGCCATTAACTTCGGCTGCAGTGGGATCCCAGTTATGAACCAAGCCAGTGAAAGCGAAATTGTTATACGTCGCTTGTATCAAATCACCAATGATTACCGGAAGGGCTTCGATATTCAGATCGCTCAGCTGCTTATCATGGGGCTTGAACGCTTCAACCTTGATATCGGTATTTTATCTAAAGTCGAGGGTAATTCTTATTTAGTCGAGCACTGTGTTACGCCAGAAGGGGTTGAACTCAATAGCGGTGACACCTTCGATTATCGTTCAACCTATTGCGAAATTACATGTAAATCGATTGGTCCTATCTGCATTGAGCATTGTGGCAAACACGATAAGTATGCGAAGCATCCTGCTTACCAGTCTTTTGGCTTGGAGTCTTATATTGGGGTTCCCATTTTCGTTAATGATGAGCTTTATGGCACCTTAAACTTTTCAAGCCCAGCACCCTATCATCGTGAGTTCAAAGAGTTCGATGTCGACGTGATGAGACTAATGGCATCATGGATCGAAGTGGAGCTGGTTAGAAGACAGCAAGAACGAAAACTCAAAGAGCTGAATGAGAAGTTAGAGTACCAAGCTCTTTATGACCCTCTTACACACTTACCGAATAGACGTTGCTTGTTCAAAACGTTGAACGCAGAAGTGGAGCAGTTAAAAGGATCTTTAGGAAAGGGAACCTTAGCGGTTGTCGACATCGATTTCTTTAAGGTCGTTAATGATACTTACGGTCATCAAATGGGTGATGTTGTCTTAAAGAAAGTGGCGAACGTGCTGAGCAATAACACTCAAGAAGGTGAGTTTGTGGCGCGCTTTGGTGGCGAGGAGTTCATTCTTTGGTACCCAAATAAAACACCAAATTATGTTGAAGATAAGTTCATGACTCTTTTGCAAGAGATGAAGAAAATCACACTGGATAGAAAGCCTGTCACTATATCAATCGGTGCGTGTCATTTTGAGTTGAGTACAGGGGATACCAAAGGGGAAAGGATGTCGGCGTTAGATAAGCTCATCAAAGTTGCCGATGAATGCCTGTATATTGCGAAACAAAATGGACGAGATCAGTTCATTTCTCGTCCATATCATCAAGAACGCTCAGGAATATGAGCCATTTTGTTAGCGATTAACTGAACGATTAGCTGAACAGATAAGGGAACAGTTTACGACGCTCTTCTGGCGTTAAAGACTCAACTCTTGCGATGTTGGTGTCTGGGATCGCTTCAGGGTTAGGGTAGTGCTTCAGTACCTTTTCCATGCTTGCTTCACGAATCAAATGGTAAACAGGGTATGGAGAGCGATTCGTTAGGTTTTCATCGTCTTCTGGATCCGCACCACCAAAGCAATAGTCAGGATGGAACGTTGCCACTTGGTAAACGCCTTCCCAGTCTTGCTGTTTGATCAACGCTTCAACCCAATCAATGAACATGTTGTAGTCGAAGAAGTCTTGCAGCATGTTAGGAACCACCACTAAAGTCGTCTCTAATTCAGCGACTGGCGTGTTATCTAACTCTACGAAATGCGTCATGATGTCTTGCAACAACGCTTCTTCCGTATTTGCTTCACTCACAAAGATCTTAATCTGTTTATTACGTTGTGGCTTGGCTGCGAATGGACACAGGTTTAGGCCAATAACGACATCGTCTAACCACTGTTTTACTTGGTCGTGGATGGTTTGAAGATCTGTGCTTTGAGTGTTCGACATAACAGGTTCCGAAATGAAATTTTGCGTAGGATATCAGAACGGACGTCAATCAAAAGCAATAATTGAGTTACAACCTTAGTCGTACTTATGCTTGTGCGAGTTTAGAGGCCGATACTTGAAGTTGTTTTAATTGGTAGACCCAAGCAAATATCGCAACATAGAAGATTGAACCGCCCGCAATCACGCCATTCCAACCGAACAGTTGCCAGCAATACAAGAGTAAGAAACCACCTAAGCTCCCGCCAATATAATAGTGAACCAAGTAAAGTGCGGTTGCTGTCGCCTTAGCGCTCGGCGCTTTTTGACTTACCCAAGAGTAGGCAAGGGTATGGGCGAAGAACGCGCCGCCACTAATCAATAACAAGCCTGCTAGCATGAACGGGACTTTGTCGACGGCAGAAATTAGCATTCCGATTAAGCTAATACACACGCCCATCAATATACCGTTTAACGGATCAAAGCGAAGTGTCCATTTGTTGGATAGCTTAGAACTTACCGTTCCGGCCAGATAACATAGGAATATCAGTGAAGCTAAACCAACGGGTACCGAGTGAGGCGCAGATACTAGCCTGAAGCCCATTACTGAATACAAGTTAACGAACAGGGCAAAGTTAGCGCCACCAATCAACATCGCGAGCCACAAGGTACGGTTTCTTAAATGCATCACTACCGAGCGGTTATGATGAAAGAACAACCCTTTCTGAGGTTTGAAGTTTTGTTGGTCAGGCAGGCTATAAGCAATATAGAGTGCGCCAAGCAAAGAGCCGACAACGAAAAACAGTACAGTTGCATGCCAATCGAAATAGTCTGTAATTAAGCCGCCTAATACACGTCCGAAGATTCCACCCAATGAGTTGGCCGCAATATAACCTCCAATCGCGACAGCAAAGGCTTTGGGTGTTAACTCCTCAACCATATAGGCAACCGCCACACCAGCAAACGCCGCCACAGCGATGCCCATAAATGCGCGGGCAATAACGAGTTGCAACAAGGTAGTCGTGAACACCATGCTTAACCCTATTAATGGGATAGCGAACAGACTGAACAGAATAATGGGTTTACGACCAAAGGTTTCAGAGGCAATTGCCCAAGGTACCAAGCTAATCGAAAGGCCGAGTGTTGTAGCAGCAAACAGCCAGTTGATCTGAGTTTCAGATACTTGGAAGTGCTCCGCCATGTGCGGCAAGATTGGCTGAAAGAGGTAAAGGTTACAGAAAATGATAAACGAGCCAATCGCCAATGATTGGGTGATGCGTTTGTATTGAAGACTGCCTTTATCAAACATTTACGTTGTGCCTGCACGAGTTAGTAAGCTATTTGTGAACAAGTTATCAGCACAAGTGTGATTAAAGAAATATATTAAAAATATCACCTCTATATATTAAATATATCGCCATGCTTGAATCAAAACCTCTTCGACATTTTCTGGCTGTTGCGCAGTTTGGTAACTTCACTCAGGCCGCCAAAGCGCTGCATATCGCGCAGCCCGCATTGAGCATTTCTATTAAAAAACTAGAACAGACGCTTGAGTTGATTCTATTCCGTCGAGGAGATAAATCCGTCACCTTAACGGAAGAGGGAAAGGTACTGTTTGAGCATGCGAAGCGAATCGCCCAGCAGTTTGATGACGCTCAACTCGCGATGAATGAGCTAAAGGGGTTAGAGAAAGGCGAGGTTCGATTAGGCGCTCCAAGTATGATGGGCAGTTATTTTTTTCCCCAAGTCGTGATGGCCTTTAAAAGCCAATACCCAAACCTAAAGTTGACCTTGATTGATGCAGGCACCGCATCTATTCGTGAAATGCTGTTAAACGGCGAACTCGATATTGGCGTAATCAACCATGAAAACGTGCCTGATGATCTTGAAACTGACCACCTGTTAAGCTCAGAAATGTTAGCTGTAGTTGGCAAAGATCACCCACTGGCAACGCAACCATCCATCACCTTTGAAGAATTTTTTGCTCAAGAGCTGATCATGTTCAAATCGGGCTACTTCCACCGCGATTTTATCGATGCGACTTGTAAGAAGTACAATCTCGATATGACCATTGCGTTCGAAACCAATTTATTGCCAATGATTCTTTCTATCGTGAAGCGAGAGTTTGCCATCACCGCGTTGCTTAGCTTGGTGACAGAATACGAGGAAGATGTCGTAGGCGTGCCATTTAAAGACCCTGTGAAACTGAACCTATCTTTGGCGTGGAGAAAGGAAGGGTATCTGTCAAAAGCAGACCGAACCTTTATTGATTTCGTTAAGCGGTATGTGTGATTTAGTAAGATTTAAATAAACAAAGCCCGAACATCCTAGATTGGATATTCGGGCTTTGTTGTATAGAAGTATGACTGGCTCAGAGCACGTTAGGTGTTCTTTGAGTTATACATCTTATCGAAGTTCTTCTGATTCCAGCCGACCATCACTTGATCGCCGATTTTAAGCACGGGGATAGAACGAGCACCCATTGCTTGCAATTCTTTACGGCCACGCTGCATCTTTGCATTCGTCAGGCGGTAAACAATTTTCTTAGAGTCTAAATACCTTTGGGCATCTTTACAGTGCGGGCATTTGTCTGCGACGTACAATACAACACGTTTCATTTTTACAATCTCTTTTTGAGTGTAGCTCTTGGTGAATCTCGCTAAAGTGTAACGAATCCTAGGTGATTAGAAAAGTGTGATCAGTTACACTATGCGGCTCAATTTTCAAGACCACAACGTATTGTCGTGGTGTAACTTGTACGGTCTTTCAGCATGCATCCTTCTTTACGCTATATTCAAGGCTATCCTAAGCACATTCTTGATCCTGTTACTCAACTTGTAGAGTCGGGTAAATTGGTGCCTTGGTTTGAAGCTCGCTACCCAAAGAATCATGAAATAAAAAGCGAGAAAGCCCTGTTTGACTATGCGATTGAGATAAAAAATCGCTACATGAAAAAAACACCACCGATCAGCAAAGTGATTTACGACGGCAAGATACACCTAATCAATAATGCGTTAGGTCTGCATTCTTACGTTGCTAAGAATCACGGTGGAAAGATCAAATCAAAGAATGAAATTCGTATCGCCAGTGTTTTTAAAAATGCACCAGAACCTTTGCTAAGAATGCTGGTGGTACACGAACTGGCGCATATCAAAGAGAAAGAGCACGACAAAGCCTTTTACCAACTATGCTGTCACATGGAACCGGAATATCATCAACTTGAGTTGGATGCCCGTTTATTCATGATGTATTTAGATTTAAAGAAGTAGCCCAATGAGCCAATCACAAAATAGAACGACGCTAAGCCTGTCGAAAAACAGCACTTCATCAGCAAAAACAAAAGACAACCAAGCTGATGTTAAGCCAAGTACAGCTAAGCCAAGCAGCGACAAGCGTATTTCTACAAAGAACACATCTGATAAAAGCCGCAAGAATAGCGCACCTAAAGGCGCGGGCAATAACAAAGCAAAGCGACCTTTTGCAAAAGACAGTAAAGGGAAGCAGGGTGCAAATAAAGGATCATCGAATAAGGGTTCTTTCAATAAAACGGCTTTTAACAAGAACGCAGCTCAGAAAAGACGCTCGGCTGAAAAACCTCAAGGTGGATTACACCCAAGAAACCAGCACACTGGCCGCTATAACTTCGAGTTACTAGTTGCAGCCTTGCCTGAGCTAAAAGAGCACCTGACCAAGAACCCAGTAGGAGAAGACACCATTAACTTCTCTGATCCATTGGCCGTTAAGCTACTCAACAAAGCTTTGTTAGCACACCACTATGGCGTTAAACATTGGGATATTCCTGCTGGTTACTTGTGCCCGCCAATTCCTGGTCGTGCAGACTACATTCACAGAGTGGCCGACATCCTTAATAGCGATGGCCAAGGTGAACCCTATAACCACGCGTCTGTGAAAGCATTAGATATTGGTGTCGGTGCAAACTGTATCTACCCAATCATTGGTGCGACAGAGTATAAGTGGCGTTGTACAGGGACAGATGTTGATTCAGTCTCCATCAAAACAGCGAACTTCATAGCGGAAAGCAACCCTAATCTAAAAGGTAAGATCCGCGCTCGCCTACAAGCTGACTCTGAATCTATCTTTAAGGGCGTGATTAAGGATAATGAACGTTACGATGTCACTATTTGTAATCCTCCATTCCACAGCTCTCTTGAAGAGGCTGAAAAGGGGTCACAACGTAAACTGGATAATCTAGCGGCGAACCGTGCTAAGAAAGCCGGTCAGTCATTCAAGCCTGAAACGAACAAGAAGCCAGTTAAGTTAGATAAATCAACTAAGCAAGCTAAACCAACCTTAAACTTTGGTGGTCAAAAAGCCGAGCTTTGGTGCCCAGGTGGTGAAGCCGCTTTCATTATGAAGATGGCAAGAGAGAGTCAACTTTTTGCTACTCAAGTTTTGTGGTTTACGACATTGATTTCTAAGAAAGACAACGTCGATATGGTTCGTTCAGAACTGGGTAAGCTGCGAGCTAAACAAGTGAAAGTCGTCGAGATGTCACAAGGCCAGAAGGTAAGTCGCTTTATCGCATGGACCTTTATGGACGACGAGCAAAGACAAGAGTGGATCGCGCTAAAATAGTGGCTGTACTTAGTTAAGATACTAAGCAGAAATACGAACGGGCTTGTTGTTTACGCAACAAGCCCGTTTTTAGTGTTTTGCATATAAGCTAAGCAGAAAGCAACTCATCTAACTTACTCTGATATTTCTTCTCAAGAGCTCTGTTACCGGCTTTGTTTTCGAGATCGACCAAGATTTGAAGCGATGGAATTTGATAGCCATAACGCTGGTGGAATTTGAATAAACGAAGTCGAGCTTCGTTGTAATCGGCGTCACTTACTTCAATTTTTGATAACTGTAGTATTGATTTTACGCGGTTTGGATCGTGGTCAATCGCTCTGCTGAAGTAGTACTTCGCTTGGTCTGTATTGCCAGCCTTAAATGCACAAAACGCCGCGTTTTCATAACTTGCAGACACCAAGTAGTAGTAAGGTTGGTCGATAGCGCGATTAAAGTATTTATCAGCTTGCTCGTATTCGCCCTGTTTACACAAGAAGGTACCGTAGTTGTTCAATACATTACCGTTTCTTGAATCAAGACTGAGTGCTTTGCGGTAAGTGGTTCTCGCTTCGTCTACTTCGCCCACTTGTTCGTAGTAATGCGCCATTGAAAGCCGAGCACGGTAGTAGCTAGGTGCGTGTTTAATCGCGAGCTCAAGGTTTTCACGTGCTCTTACCATATTACCTTGTCCCATATAGCCCAAACCTAATTCGATTCGAGATTCAGACATCGCGATAGGATCACTTTCAATCTTTGGCGGTCCTTCAGTAACAGAGACACAACCGACCAACGAAAGCGAGGCAAGTAGTACCACACTTGATAACGAAAGAGGGCGGGACAACGAAATCGGATTTGAAAATGATAGCTTGGCAGGCATGTGAAGCTCCTTATGAACACCAACCCATCATATGAAATCAAACCCATTGAAGTCGTAAATCTATCATGGAATGCGACCCACACACCATAAAAAAACCGCGTCCAATTCGTCGTTTTATCAACAACATACTGAACACGGTTTATGTGTTTGTGAATCGGAAGAAAGAACTTAATCGTCTTTGGTAAAGTTGTCTTCGCTGAAATGATCCAGATCGTAAGGCGTTTGTTGGTAAACGCAGTAGTTTAGCCAGTTTGAGAACAACAAGTGTCCGTGGCTGCGCCAGCTTGCAACCGGTTTGTTGTCTGGATTGTTATTCGGGTAGTAGTTGATTGGTATCACAGGCTCCATGCCTTCACCCAAATCTCGAATGTACTCATTGTGAAGTGTGTGAGAGTCGTACTCAGGGTGACCCGTTACAAACACGTTTCGTTTATCTTTGGTCGCCGCTAGATATACACCCGCAACATCAGAAGTCGCAAGAACATCAAGGTCGGTATGCTCTGCTAAGTACTCTTGAGAGAAGTCCGCATAGCGAGAGTGCGGAGCTAAGAATGTATCGTCGAAGCCACGTAAAATAGGGTGGTATGGGTTATGTATCTCGTGATTATAAACACCAGACAACTTCTCTTTACGCGTGCGTTTTGGCAAATCATAGAGTAATTTCAAACCAGCCTGAGCTGCCCAACACACGTATAGCGTTGAAGTAACGTGCTTGTTTGCCCATTCCATGATGGTTTTCAGGTGATCCCAGTAGATCACATCTTCAAATTGAACCAAGCCAAGCGGCGCACCAGTGATGATCAATCCATCAAAGTTTCTCCCTTTGACCATTTCAAATTGGCGGTAGAAGTTATCAAGGTGTTCAGTCGGTGTGTTTTTACTTGGTCGGTCATCAATGCGCAGCAGCTCTACATCCACTTGCAATGGGCTGTTCGATAGTAGGCGTAAAAATTGAGTTTCAGTTTCAATCTTCTTCGGCATTAGGTTGAGGATCAAGACTCGAAGTGGACGAATTTCCTGTGTCGATGCTCTTGATAACGGCATAACGAAGATGTTTTCTTCACGAAGAACATCGGATGCTGGCAATTGGTCTGGAATGCGAATAGGCACAGCTTTCTCCCTAAGCTAGATATGTAGACGTCCATACATCTAAATCTATAGTAGTTTGATACGCTTGTCGATATGCAAAATGGATAGATGTAAATTATTTGTGTTTTCTATCAGAAGCCATCCCTGCGCTTCGAGGGGAGTCTCATTGTATTCAGTGGTTATCGGAGTCTTGTGTAAGTAGTTGGTTTTCGGATGCTGAGCAGAGGCAGTTATCAGAGCAACTCGTTACTATTTACGATAAACTCATGTTTTCAAATTAGCCTGTACAGTGACAGATGAAGTTAATACTCATTCGAGGGTTGCCCGGCTCTGGCAAATCAACAAAAGCAAAAACCTACGATGCATTGCATGTCGAAGCCGATATGTATTATGTGAATGAGCAAGGTGAGTACCATTTTGATCCTAGGCAGCTGCAACAAGCTCATGAGTGGTGTCAAAACACAGCTGAAAACGGCTTAAAGCAAGGGCTTGATGTGGTTGTTTCAAATACCTTTATTAAGCATTGGGAAATGAGAGCCTACCGCCAACTTGCACGCAAATATAAAGCAGAATTAATTATCGAAGTCTGCCGAGAGCAATATGGCACTATTCACGACATTGAACCTTCAGTAATTAAGCGTATGGCGAAAGACTGGCAAGAATAGCCTCGTTCTTCTTCTGCTTGCGTGGCTGAATGGCAAATAGAATTAAATTAATAGAACAACTTCAAGGTAACGATTGAAATGGCAAAGCGCTCAGTTGTGGTCGACATGACTTCTTATGGTATCTATTCCACGTGGGATTCCAAATCTAAAGACCTTCCAAAAATCCAAGAGTTCACCACCACCGTTGATGCTGAAATCGACGTAGAGTTTGGCTATATCCTGAATATCAAAAAAGCCAAAGGTGAGAAGATCCGTTACTGCATTTATCACCCAAACATCACCACAGACAAAGGTGAAGTGCTCGAACCGTTTGGTGGTGAGGAGTATGTCGGTAACAATGACTGGGATTTCTACTTAGGTGACACTATCTGGGCTCCTGTCTCGAACAAGCTAGGAAAGTGGCGCATGACGGTTGAGCTAAAAGGCAACATCATCGCCGACAAGACATTCGACCTAGTAGCAAAAGACGAAGGCCAATTCTGGAAGCGTAGAGGGTTTTAGATTCGACCTTCTATGTTCACCTAAACAACAAAAAGCCGAGCATCGTGATGATGTCTCGGCTTTTTTCATTGTGCTAGATAGAAGTGACTACCTAACTAATGGATTCGATTATTGCGTTACGTAAGCCACAACAAACTCAGTGATTGCGACCATGTCTTTCACTGCAATGTACTCTTCAGTGGTGTGAACTTTCGCCATACCAGTAGAAAGGTTAACTGTTGTCAGGCCTTTTGCGTTGAAGTTGTTTGCATCGCTACCGCCGCCAGTGCGTTTAGTGTTCGCTGTGACGCCAAGCTTCTCAAACGCCGATTTGATAGAAAGAATGTGCGGATGATCGTCTGCAATAAAGAATGCATCGTAAGCACGAGTTGATTCGATTTCTACTTCAGCGCCGAACTGCTTAGCACTTTCTTGGAATGTAGAGATCATATGTTCAACTTGAGCCGTTAGCTTTTCGCCGTTTAGAGAACGTGCTTCAGCCACGACTTTAAGCTCTGGCATTACGATGTTAGTTGCTTGACCACCTTCAACAATACCAACGTTTGCTGTCGTTTCTTCATCGATACGAAGTAGGTTCATCTTAGTGATAGCGTCTGCAGCAACTTGAATTGCGCTGATGCCTTCTTCTGGTGCTAAACCAGCGTGAGCAGGGCGACCTTTGATTTTAGCAACAATCTTCTGCTGGCCAGGCGCTGCGTTTACGATAGTGCCAATTGGACCGCCTGTATCAAGTACGATTGCGTGCTCAGATTGAATGTAAGACATATCGAAGTTCAAAGAGCCGAACAGACCGCCTTCTTCGAATACAGTAAATGCAATCTCGATAGTTTTGTGCTCTTGTCCTTCAGCTTTAATGCAACGAACCGCTTCCATGATAGCTGCGATACCAGACTTGTCGTCACCACCTAGAATTGTGTTGCCTTTTGAACGGATGATACCGTCTTCGATGATTGGCTCAATGCCGATGCCTGGCGTTACTGTGTCCATGTGGCAGCTGAACACTGTGCTACCTGGAAGAGTGCCATCTAGACGAGCGTAGATGTTGAAACCATTAGACACTTCTTCAGGAACCGCCAGTTTGTGAACTTCAAAACCTAGTTCACCGAGTTGCTCAGCCAAAGCTTCAGCAATCGCTTTTTCGTTACGAGATTCACTATCAATTTTCACTAGATCGCAGAAATGTTCTACAAGACGTTGTTCATTAATTTGGGTCATTGTTAATTCTCATTATGCTTCCGCTTGTTCAAAAAGAAGCCGCGGAGGTAGGAACAGGAAAATCACTATAACGCCAATGAGGTAGATGATTGTCTGAGTTAAATCAAGAAAGTTGCCTGATTATTCTAATTAATGAGAAAAACCCAATTCAGATCCACCAGTGCGCAGGATTTTAATCTGTATATCTGTCGGGTATAATGTTTGACCGCTCTTAAAAAAACGTCAATAAAATTGGAATTCAATCAATAATGGCCCTGATAAATGAATAGAAACAATGTGTTAGGTTCATTCCTTTTCGTGGTGCTGATGAGTATTGTGCTGGGGCTGTATTTGCTCTATCCAACTTATAACGACGATTTAAAGCATATTCGCCCTGAAAACCCGAGTGTTTATAGTCCAGAGAAAGAGTTATCACTCTCTCAATATGGATCTGCGTTGATCGATATTCTCGATGTATCTCGCGGTGACCCTAATTTAGCTTCCCAACAACTTGAGGCTCTCCAAGCCAAGTTCCCAGACCAAGATAAAGCCATCTATCGTGCTTACGAATTGATGATTTTGTCCAACCTCGCGCAACATAAGTTGGATACCGAAGCTGTTTCCGAATACGTCAGGCAGATTAAAGCACTCGCACAACACGAACATATGGGTTGGTTAAAGGCCCAATCTCTCGTTGAATTAGCGATCGAATACATCAGTACGGGTGAGCTAGCGGAATCTGAAATCCAAATCAGAGCTGCGATAGATATCGCAGAATCGCTTCACTATGAAGAGTTGTTGATTAAGGCCTATAACACGGCTGGTGTCATCAATAACATCCGCAATGACTTTCCTGAAGCTCAATACTTTTTCCATAAAGGTTTAGACCTTGGTAAGAAGTACCCTCATCACATCTACAACAGCAAGTTAGTGTCAAATATGGCACTGCTTTATATCTATTTGGAAGACTGGCCTAAAGCGCTCAAGCTGATTAAAAGAGCCAAAAAGCTCTATTACAAGAGTGGACTACTCGAAGCGTCTACCATCGGCGTGCTGCATGTGAATGAGTCTTTTGCTTATCTGCGCAGTGGTGATTTAGTCAAAGGCCGAGAAGCATATCAAAGTGCGGCTAAGCTAAATGGCGATAACGTGAGTGAACGATACAAAATCATCCTATTAAAAGCAGAGAGTGATGTGTTGTTGGCGGAAAAGAACTTTGAGTCAGCACGACAAGTCGCAAACTTGTGTCTTAGATACCCAGGCGTGGACAAATACACACTTCAATTGGGGCAGTGTTACCTAAATAGAGCCTTAGCGAACATTGGTTTGAACCGAGATAATTTTGTTTTTGCTGATCTAAAGCGATCGTCTGCAATGTTCGATGTTGTGGGGACTCGCAGCTGGAAGGTCCTCGGCTTAAGAACACTTGCTGAATACTATGATTCGAGAGGCGACAGCGAGAACGCACTTCGTTACTTCAAACTCTATTACAAGGGCAACAAAGCGCTGCTATTTGATAAGCGCCAGAGTGATATCTTTTTACTCGAGCAAGATTTCGCTACGGCATCATTAGCTCAAGAAAACGAACTGCTTAACGCAGAAAAAGAGTTGGGTGAGCTGACATTAGATAAGCAGCAATTACGGAATCGAATCGTCGTCGCTTTGGGTATCATGGTGATGATAAGCGCCACGTTACTATTGATAAGGTTACGCTCGATCCAGAAGACCAACAAAGAACTACTTAAGCAATCAACAAGATGCGAACTGACAGGCTTATACAATAGGCGTTACTTAGAGCAACGGTTAACTCAGCCGATGCCACATCATTTGTCGTCGTTTGGGTATACGCTCGCTATTCTAGATTTAGACCGCTTCAAACAAGTTAATGACACTTATGGGCATGATATTGGTGACCAAGTGCTGGTGGAAGTCGCTAAGCGTTTAGAGAAAATCTTATCAACAAACGATGTAGTGGCAAGATGGGGTGGGGAAGAGTTTGTTTTGTTGCTGGCTGGGAATCAAGATCCTAATAAAGAGCTTAAGCTTATAAGGCAAGCGATCGCTGACCGAGCGATTGAAACGCATTCTGGCCCATTAGAATTAACCACATCGATTGGTGCGACAACTCATCTAACGGGGCAACAGTTGAATAGCCGTACCTATAAGAAACACTTGAAATCGGCAGACGATGCTTTGTATCAAGCTAAGCAGTCAGGGCGCAATAAAGTCGTTATCATTTGAGTTCCTAAACTTAGTTAATCCCCTGCAATCAAGAAACCTGAACTTCAATAACTAAGCGAATAAGAGTGCTTATCTGAACTAATACGGCTATTTACTCTTATTCGCTTAATTCATACTGTGATTTGGCTTGGTGGGTTACTTAGCGACACCTTGAAGCATTTCAACCAATTCGCCTTCTGTCGCTGGTTCGCTAGCGAGTTCAATCACAGCCGAAGCTCCTCCCTTTAACATGTAGGCTTGGGTTCCGCAGTGGTCATAGTGGAACCATTTACCATCTACGCATACGTCGGTATAACATCTTGGGTCTTGTTTAAGTTCCATATCAATTTCCTTATTAACATTTACCTAACGTTTTTCAGACTAGTTGATCACAAATCTAGGTAAATTGATCTAAATCAATCTAGAGTGTAATTGATGATTTAATTATCAAAATAAGAGAGGTGTGTCTAGCGAAGGAGCGACCTCTCGTTGGGCACTGCGCTCAAAGGTCGTGATTCTGGTTGGCAACTCTCGCTCTTTTGCTTGCCAGGTGATGCTTTTCTACATACGCTAGCTACTCTCTTAATCCCTATACAGACTTGATTGTGTTGGAAAATGACTAATATCTTTATCGTTGTAATTGTTCTGGTTGTGTTCTTTTACTTTATTCAAAAGTATGTGGTGAAACACGATGACACCAAAGACCACGCTTATCAGAAGAAAGGCGCGTTGATGTCGGCGCAACAGGCGACATTCTATAATGCGCTAAAATCAGCTGTGGGCAACCATGGGGAAGTGTTTGCTAAAGTCAGCATGTCGAACGTACTTGTTCCTGCTAAGACGAACAATAAGAAGAATTGGTTTATCGCCAACAACAAGATCTCACGTAGTTACTTCGACTTTGTTGTTTGCGACCCGCGAACGCTAGAGCCCCGCGTTATTATCGAACTTGATAACGGCAAAGAGCTCAATAAAGGGAAAGTCGATCGCGAAAAGCTACTAATTCACGTGTGTAAATCGGCAGGTTTACCTCTGATTGGTGCATCTATTAAACACAGCTACCAAGTGAGCCGTTTGAAGAGGTTACTGGCAGCACACATCGATTTAATCGAGCCATCAAAAGAAGTGCGATTTTGTAAGAAGTGTGGTAGCCCAATGATCATCAAACTGGCAAGCCAAGGCGATTACAAAGGCCGACGCTTCTTCACTTGTAGCCGCCAGCCAAACTGCACCTATACCGAAAACTACAACGTTGTATTCGATGTTGAAGAATAGTTGGTATCGATAGTAATGCATCCGGTTGGACTCCATTCAATCGCTTAGATACGAATAAGTTATACAAACTAAAAAGCCGAGCATTGATTATGAACTGACCCCCAATAG
>NZ_JBFRPB010000019.1:0-86784 GCF_041471785.1 Vibrio sp. 10N.261.51.C6
ACTTTACGGGGTCACTTCAGTGTCGACTGGCTTTTCATTATAGGCTTCGCTAATTACTCATTAGGATATTATGAGCTTGGCGCTACTCGTTTATCTTTCAACTGATCAATAACATAGTCAGGAGC
This sequence comes from Vibrio sp. 10N.261.51.C6, assembly GCF_041471785.1. Classification (NCBI taxonomy): domain Bacteria; kingdom Pseudomonadati; phylum Pseudomonadota; class Gammaproteobacteria; order Vibrionales; family Vibrionaceae; genus Vibrio; species Vibrio sp. 10N.261.51.C6. The sequence continues at coordinate 126 of NZ_JBFRPB010000019.1, forward strand.
TACTTTACCTAGCTCACCTAAGCAATCATCGGTCTTTTCATTTCCGTAGCGCACATAGATATCGCATACCGCGTATAGCTGCTCTGGAGAACCAGAGATCAAATATGCTTTCTCGAACGATTTAGTCGACTTGTCGATATCCAACTCTTCTTGTAATACCCCATTTAGGTACCAGTAGTAGCTGTTATCTTTCGCTAGCTTCGCAGCCACTTCAATCTCTTTGGCTGCCGCAGTTTTGTCTTCAAGGCGAACCAGAGTCAACGATTTCGAATAATGCAGAGCGGCGTTGTTTGGCACGCTCTCCAAACCACGATCTAATACTTCGACTGCTTGCTTATCTTTGTTCTGAGCTCGAAAATTATCTGCGTAGCTCAACCAAACTTGCGCTTCTTTTGGATGCGTACTGATCAGCTCTAGATAAACCGTTTCCGCCTTATCCCAGTCATTGTGCCAACGAAGCACATCAGCAAACAGTAATTGGTACTTTTCAGATTCTTGCGTTTCCAAGAAGCTAATAAGCTCTATGACTGGTGGTTCAATTTGTGCTTTCTGCTCGTCATCCAATGCATTGAAGTCACGGACTAGGTTTGACGTTGCCGTATGGCGAACCATGGTATCGCTGTCTTTTAGCAAGGGGGAAACTAACGCCCAGCGATGTTCAAGTTGGTAAGGTTCAGAACCGATAACCGCCGCTTCACGAACTTCAGGGTTTTGATCTTTTAAGCCTCTTGCCACCGCCACCAGCGCATTTTGGCTTGGATATGAAGCAAGCTCTTGCAGTGCACCAGTACGATTTTCAACAGATTGATTCTGATCTTGTGCCATGTAAGACAACTGTTGAATGCGGGTTTGAGTGTCCGTCATTTCAAGCACTTGATTGATATTTTGTGCTGGCGCGTCAACCGTTTGTTGAACGCTATTCGCAGCCATCGCAGACGTTGAAATTAATGCGGACGTTGAAATCAATAAAGCAACAGCTGTCGCTAAACTCTTCTTCATCATAGTATTACCTTAAACTGGAGAACTTAGCCTGTCCTTAGACTCGTATCTGATTAAATTTTTCTTGGACCTGTTGATCCAAAGAACGAGTTAAAACTTGGTCTCGAACGTAGCTTGTTGCGCCTGTTTTGCTCGATGCGCCATCAATACTGAGTCGCTGAATTTACCATGAGCAACCGGATGCCCCATCGCGCGAGCGATGTACGCCATCGACTTATCGACATGAGAAAAGAACTTATGCCAACCAGCACATAAGTAGTTCAAACCCGGTTCACCTACACGAGTTTTGATAAAGCGGTTCTTAGGGCACTCACCATGACAAGCGAACTTGTAATCACACTGCTGACATTGACTGGTCAGTATACGGGATTTAGCAAAACCAAACTTTTGCTGTGGTGCGCTGTACGCCAAATCATCAAGTTTCTCGTGATGAATATTACCAATCTTGTATTCAGGGTAAACATAATGGTCGCATGAAAATACGTCGCCATTTGGCTCCATTGCCAAGCCCTTTCCGCATATCTCATTCAAGGTACACAGTGGGTTCGGACGCCCAATCCACGTTTCTAAACTTGCTTCGAAATATTGAACGAACACTTTTCCGATATCGTGTTTCGCCCACTCATCAAACACAGCAATCAGGAAGTTACCCCACGCCAGATCTGACACACACCATGATTCCATGATTGAATCTTTATGACCCGGGATCAGGCGCTTGTCACCCTGCTTCAATTGCTCGCTCACTTGAGAGGTTTGCGGTGCAACCGTTCTAAAGGTTTTTTGCTCAACGATAGGGATAAACTGCATTTGTGGCGACTTCACCACATCACGTAAGAATCGGTACACTTCTAGTGCATTTTGACTGGTCAGGTTGTTCACGCAGGTTAACGTCGCGAATTTCACTTGGTGCTTGTGCAACAGCTCCACAGCCGCCATCACTTGTTTGAATGTGCCACGGCCAGCTCTGTTAACACGATAGGCATTGTGCAGCATTTCGGGACCATCAATACTCAAACCGATCAGGAAGTTGTTCTTCACAAGAAACTCCGCCCAATCATCATTCAGCAAGGTACCATTGGTTTGTAAATCGTTTGAAATCAATACACCTTCAGGTTGGTACTTTTTCTGTAGCTCAACCACGCGTTCAAAATACGCCAAACCTAGCATTGTCGGTTCACCGCCCTGCCATGAGAAGATAATTTCTGGCGTGTTTTGACCTTCGATGTATTGTCGGATGTAGGTTTCTAACGTCTCATCATCCATTCTTGGAGAACTGCCTTTCTTGTACTCCAACAAATCTTGCTTACTTAGGTAGTAACAATATTTACAGTCAATGTTGCATGCTGCGCCAATCGGCTTAGCCATGACATGCAAGCGCTTAGACGCTTTACCGTTATATTGTGGACCTTGAGTAATATGCATGATTTACCTACCTATTTTAGTATTCTGGACCCATCATAATTCCTATTCGAACAGGTGACATGTTATACCCTTTATAACCAATAGGAATGACCTTAAACGTTAGAATTAGACCCTATTTCGAACATCTGAGGCACGTGATGAAATTTCTTAATTACAAACAGTTAGCAACAATTAGCAGCGTCACCATGACTATCCTTCTGAGTGGCTGTGCAAGCGTGCCTACACACCCCATCGCCCAACAAATTGACCAAGAGATGGTGTTGGTTGAAGGCGGCACATTCACCATGGGGTCGAACGGTCCAGAAGCGACCAAAGCAGAGCGTCCTGCACGTAATGTAACTGTAGATAGTTTCTATATTGCGAAGTTCGAGGTGACTCAAGAATTGTTCGAATCGGTGATGGGTTCATCTCTCAGTTATTTCCAAAACCCACAAGTTCCGGTCAATAACCTTAGTTGGCAGCAAGCAAACTATTTTGTTGAGCAGTTGAATGAATTAACGGGTGAAGAATACCGTCTGCCTACTGAAGCTGAATGGGAATTTGCAGCCAAAGGTGGCAATAAAAGTAAAGGCTATACTTACAGTGGTTCCAATAACTTAGATGATGTTGCGTGGTACTCAGCAAATTCTAAAAATAGCGCACATCCAGTCGGGCTAAAGAAACCAAATGAACTAGGCTTATATGACATGACAGGAAACGTGGGCGAGTTTGTTATCGATGCCTTCGATGACACCTTCTACCGATTCGGTCCAACAGACAACCCTAACAACGCAAAACACAGCGACGTCGGTTTATCACACAAATCGGTTCGCGGTGGCAGCTTTGCTTATGACGAAAATGAATCTGAAAGTTACCGTCGTGACTTCGCAAGCCAATCGATCACTATGTCAGATATGGGGCTGCGTTTAGTTAAGGATGTGAACTAGCTAACGAAGCGAACTAACTAAAGATGCCGAAGGTTATGGTTCACTAATCGTCACCAACAATACTAAAAATACGATTCGCAATGCACACACGTTACAAATCTGGCCAAACGTTGGAAACCTGACCAAACATTAGAACTCAGCGGCAACAGTGAATAAGGAAACTCTATGCAATACACCAAGCTTTCAGGACTAACCCTCGCGTTACTCTGGGCTCTCCCAGCTTCAGCTGAGGAAAAGCCAAATCTAGTCCTTCAAATCACGGTAGATGGCCTGCGCGCAGATCTAATCGAACGATATAAGCACAACTTCGGTGAAGGCGGTTTCCGGTACTTAATGGATGATGGTACCTACTACACCAACGCAAACTACCAACATGGCAACACGGAAACGATCGTGGGCCATGTGTCTCTTGCAACAGGTGCTCCACCGAGCGTACACGGCATGGTAGGTAACGTTTGGTATGACCGTAGCGAAGAACGTTTGGTGTATAACGTAGAAGACGGTAACTACCAAATGCTGACCTCTGGTGCAGGTGTCGATAAAGCAACAGAGATCGACCCAACGCAGAAGACAGCACAAGGCGATGGCCGCTCCCCAGAGCCAATACTCTCCACCACGTTTGGTGACGAACTGACGATTTCCAATAGTGGCAAATCAAAAGTATTCGGTGTATCAGTGAAAGACCGCGGCGCAATCTCATTGGCAGGACACAGTGGTAAAGCCTTCTGGTTCTCCAAAGCACAATCGGAGTTTGTCACCAGTAACTATTACTATGACGAGTATCCAGATTGGCTATCACGCTGGAACGAGAAAGCGATTGCTGCTCAGTATTCCAAACAGAAATGGGAGCTCTCATTACCGCGTGATAAATACACGTTGCAAGAACACGATACCGAACACAAAGTGAAACTCGGTGACTTCCAACGCACCTTCCCTCATCCTTATGGCCCGGCAAGTTACAAGTACTACAGCACAACGCTAACCGTCAGCCCTGCTGGTGACGAAATCACGGAAAACTTCGCTAGCACCTTGTTGATGCAAGAGAAGCTTGGCCAAGGCGACGTGACCGATTATCTGTCAGTGAGTTTCTCATCAAATGACTACGTGGTGCACCTTTACGGCCCTGAAAGCCTAGAAACAGAAGACAACCTTATCCGACTTGATAAGACTCTCGCTAAGCTTTTCAAAACCGTGGATAACCAAGTCGGGCTAGAAAACACATTGATTGTGCTGTCTGCCGACCACGGCGTTCCTGAATCTTCACCTGCGGCAAATGCGCTTGGTTTCAATCAAGCTCAATACTTCAATAAAGACACACTACTCTCGAGTGGTGTTGAGAAACGATTGAAGGATGAATTTGGTTTAACCAAAGACGCGATTCGCTTGTACGCACAACCTTACATCTATCTGAATCATGATCTGATCGCTGAGAAGAAGCTTGATCTGGCTAAGGTCCAAGAAGCTATTGCGGATGAAATTGCAAAAGTGAAAGGTGTTGCGTTTGCTGTATCAAGTAGTGACATTGCGGCTAACCGAGTACCGGATACGCATGTGATGCAGCTAATTAAAAACAACTACCACCCTGCTCGTTCTGGCGACGTGTACGTAGTATTTGCACCGCGCAGCTACATTAACGACATGGAAGGCCTCCAAATTGCCTCTACACATGGTTCTCCGTGGAAATACGACACTCATGTGCCTGTGATCTTTGCAGGCTACGACGTTGAAGCTAAGAAGGTATCGCGACCAGTGACGCCATATGACATTGCGCCAACGCTTTCGAACAAACTGGGTATCACCCAACCAAGCGGGTCAATCGGAGAAGTGCTGCAAGAGATCACTGAGTAGACTCAATCTCTAAGGTTTCGTGAGCTAGATTTCGAATCCAGCACCCACTCAATAAAAGAGCCGTTTATCTGTTTCTGACTCACTAGGTCGAACCTCTTTTTTAGCCCAACTTTCTGCTCTTAAACCTTATCGACTGTATCCGCCCCATGAACCCACGGGACGATATTGTTAATACGTGAGCGCCGCAATCACACTGTTAGCGCTAAGGAACCTTTGAAACCGTCATCAAAGCTCACTCATAATAAGCTATTATTTACAGTAGATTTCGGTTAATTTTCCAAAGGCCATTATGAAAAACAAACTGAGTTTAGCAATTCAAGCATACTGCAACTGGATTGATTCAAACATTATTGAAATTGCTTATGTCGGTTCCATTCTAGTTGTGATTCTAACGCTCATCATCAATCTTATTTAGGCTTCCATTTCCTAAATATTAGTTTCCTTTACTCATTACCGAGCTTTTCTAAAAGCCTCAGAGTTAAATCAATCACCTCATGGATTTGGAGTTTTACGCCTTCAAATAGCTGCATGATCGGATCTATTTTTGAGGTTGCAGCTTCAACAATGACTGATTTACCTCAACGATAAACTGATAACCTCTCATTCAATGAATCCTATCTTTTTAACCATTGCCTTGTTCGTTTGTAGGGGCCCGTCCTCTATACACGACTATTGGTTACGCTTGAATTAGGATACTATTGAATTAGAATGCCCCTCAAACATATATCGCCTTGTTGATTGAGAAACAAACAGAATGAAACAAACAAATCATATCGAACAATGCCAGCAAGAAATTTTGAGCTTTTCTGACCGATTACATCAATCTGGTTGTGCGCCTTACTCGGTAGCTCAATACACTCAAGCTTATGCAAAACGCCAGAACATTGAAGTCTCTATTGATGTGACCCCGACAAAAGTCATCACTATTTTTGAGCAACCCACGCAAAAAGTCGTGATGGAAAACAAAAAACCACCCTCGGTTAACTTACGTGATTTAGTCGCAACGCTTAAAGGGTTTTCGACTCATTCCCATTACGAAGGTTCAGAAACCTACTCGAATCGTACCTTGTGCTTTGCCAATTTATTGCTTCCGCCATGTTATTTAATGTTAGTTGGCAGTACTTATCTGGCGGTCGGTTTATCCATTATTCTGGGCGCTATAGCCTGGCTAGCACAAATTTTCCTGACTGGGCCAAGAAGCATTCTTGTCGAGTTCTTTGTCGCCTTAGTAGCCAGTTTTTTAACCGGTATGATAGCGGCACAGGTTCCCGGCTTACCAACATTGGCACTGTGCATTTCTTCCATTGTCCTTTTTATTCCTGGGTTAACCGTCACCAACGGCTTAGCCAGTCTTGCTCTCAATGACTTTCGGTCAGGTATCGAACTGCTTGCACAAAGCGCACTCATAGTAATGAAAATATTCATCGGCATTGTTATGGGGTTAGGCTTAGCCAACATAATCAATCAACCATTATCGGTACCGGTATTTATTGATGAAATCCCATTCGTTCTTCATGTCACCGCACTGATCGGGATTTCTGTCGCTATTGGCCTTATTTTCAACGCAAGTATGACAGAAATTCTCTTAGGCCTTCCTGTCGCGGCAATTGGCATGTGGGGGCCACATTGGTTTACTTCCGATTGGGTTGTAGGTACATGGGTAAGCACAATACTCATTACGCTTTACGGGTTGGGGATGGGGAAATTGCGTCACGTTCCACCACTCATATACATTATTCAAGGGATCATCATTCTTGTCCCCGGTAGTCGAATCATTGTCGGAGCAAGTGAGTCCTTCTTTGCGACCTCCATTTTACCCATTCCGAATATTGGTCTGTCCGCCTTGCTGATGTTTGGCGCGATTATGGCGGGACAAATCATGGTTTATTCTATATTTAGTCGTCATTTTGATTCCATCATTGAGCACTAACCATCGAGCTAACAATCGCTGATCAACACGCCCCAATAACCCACGATTGAGTCTTTATCTGCTTTTTGACGTTAACCGATTCTGAGAAGGTACTGATGAACAGAGTCTCGAAAATCGATAAGACTATTGTGTTTCAGATGGCGAGGGGAATGAGCAATATGGATTTGGAAAAACCGAATAGAATCGAAAGTAGCCAATAATTCAATAAGATAAGGATGCTTAGGATGAGTCAATGCAAAGTAGGCAGAGGTAAGCTAGGTATAGGCAAGCGCTAGGTTGATAGGCTTGCCATCTACTCCATTTCCGTTCTAACTACGCCACCAGTGCGTTCAGTTTTTTACGCATACTCTCTTTATCAAGGCCACCTTTAGGTCCAATGAAGACTAACCGTGACGAACGAGATTCATCATCTTCCCATGCATCTCCAACCGTCACATTGGCTCGCTGGCCCGTGCACTGAAATACACAGCGATGATCAGGACGATCGGTTAAATTTAAAATACCTTTCATGCGATAAGCATCAATTGAAAACTGTTGCAGTAGAGGATACAAACTTTGTAGATTAAGTGGTTGATCAGTTTCAAAGCTGAATGTTTCGAAATCATGGTTCACGTGATGACAGTGCTCATCATGACAATCATGGTGCTGGCATTCCCTTTGATCACCCGCTATTTTGTTAGTGACAAAGCGCGTACTTTCAGGGGCATCAAATAAGATAGGTAAATCCACTTCGCCGAATGAAATATCAATCAATTTAGCAAACGGAGCTTGTACTCGGCACCATGCTTTGACTTGCTCTAGTTTATCAGCATCGACTAGGTCAACTTTATTAACCAGAACAATGTCAGCCACTTGAATTTGCTGCTTCGACAACGTCTCCATTGGGCCTTCTAGCCCTAAAATGTTTTCCGCATCGATCGTCGTCACGATTGCATTTAAAGGTGCGTGTGCTTGCAGTTCCGGATCTTCAAATTGAAGTGCCACTTCTTTGGGTTCTGCGATACCTGAAGTTTCAACAATAATATGGTCTGGGCGTTCCTCTAATGCGAGTAAACGCATTACCGAAACGACTAGTCCTTCTGCAAGGTTACAACAGATACAGCCATTCTCTAGGCTGATCATATTTTCACTTTCAGATTTAACTAACTCCGCATCAACATTGATTGATCCAAAATCATTGACGATCACAGCCATGCGCATTCCATTTGCATTGGTTAATATATGGTTTAGTAGGGTCGTTTTCCCTGCTCCTAAAAATCCGGCTAAAATTGTTACTGGAATAGGCTTCTTGCTCATAGCATGCTCTCTTTCGATTTTCGTTGTCTATATTTACTCGGTAAGCAATAAAAAAGGTTGAGCTAATGCCCAACCTTTTAAGTCAGGATAACTTAGCCAGTAACTTTGTTGCGAACCGCTTCACCTGGGTTTGAATCTAACAACATTTCACCAGCTTCAATGATAGGTGTCCCGTTTACAAGTACGTATTTCATGCCTGTAGAAAGGGCATTTGGTTTATCAAATGTTGCAACGGCTTTTACTTCATCAAGTTTGAAAATAGCTAAATCAGCATCTTTACCTACTTGAATACGACCTTTATTTGCCATTTGTGGAACAGCATCCTCAAGAATACGACATGCGTTTAAGCTAGTTCTTTCCATCGCTTCTACTAGTGTTACCGCTTTGTATTCCTCGACATATTTTTCAATAAAACGAGAGAAACAGGCAAGTGAGCGAGGGTGAGCTATTGCGTTGCTTGGAAGTGGCCATACATCACCTTCAATTAATACGCCTTTATCATCCATCCAAGGCATTGCATCTGAAGCGATAGCTGCACCTGGGAATAATACTGAACGGTCCATTTTAGCGCGATCTTCTTTGTTCTCATCGGGTTTTAAGAAGTGCATGACAACCACGGTACCGGGCGCTGATGCTTGTAGTTCAGTGACTTTTTCTTGGTTTAGTGCTTTACCATTCGCTTCCATGTAGCTAGCGCTTGGTACACCCCAACGTTGTAACCAATCGTCACCACGGAAAACTTCTGCGCCAATAACGGAAGAGCCAGCACCATAAGGATAAGCTTCAGTAGTAACGGCTAAACCTTGATCAATGGCGGATTGAACTAAATCGGCACAATCTTCGATATCTTGTACTGACGTGCTGTTGAGGTGACAAATGTGCATGTGTGCACCCGTTGTCGCCGACAGACTAATGAGTTCTTGGTATGCTTCAAAGCTTGATTGTGGCTCTGCGCTGTTTAGGTAACGAACGTGAGTGTAGGTTGGTACTTCATAGCGTTTTGCTAGTTTAGCAAGATCATAGTACTCTTTGTGGCCATAACCTGGTGCGTAACCCGCGTTAATACCAATGCCTAAGCCCCCCTCTTTAAGACCTTGCTCAACCGAGCCCAGAATTTGTTTTAATTCATCTGGGGTTGCTAGGGTATTTTGCCAATTGTTTTTAGAAAAAGCTTTCTGGAACCAAACAATCGTACCATCAGGAGCAGGCATCGTAGGTTCTTTTGCTTGAATACGAGCGTAAGTCCATGCTACAGAAGCGCCGTAATTAATCGGGCGACCTTCAGCAGCAGTAATATCGTAGTACGTTCCGATTGGGAATAGACCAGATTCCATCTCAAGAGCGGTGGTTACGCCATCGAATGCTTGAGCACGGGCAGCAGGAAGTTGTTGTCCGTGAGCGTGCATATCGATAAAGCCAGGTGCAACCACGAGACCTTCAGCATCGATGATTGTTTTGCCTTGCAGCTTTTTGTCTGAGATTGCAGCAATACGCTTACCTTTAATACCGACGTGACGAATTGCGTCGAGTCCAGTTTCAGGATCAACAACACGGCCATTTTCGATAACGATATCAAATGGCCCTTTCTCGTTAGGCATCAATTTGATGTTTTGGCCAACCAGTTTTTCAGGGGCTGCATGTAAAACAGAGGCAAAAGGCAGTGCCGCAGCCCCAACCGCTAACTTAGTCAAAGTCGAACGTTTATCTGTATCGACACCATCAAGTAATACTTGCGTAGCGTCCAATTCATTTGGGTCGTAATTTTTCATATTGATACCTGTTATGTTTGTTGTAAAAGAATATTAGTTCATGATTGCTATGAAAACTATGCTGCATGTAGAAAAATCAATCGATTGACTAACACCCACCTTTCCATCATTAGAATCCACTGCCAACCGTTATATAAAACGCGCTGTCAACGTCACTAAAAGCGAGGTCTACCCCCATGTGTAACCCATATCGGCAAGCTATCTGATAGCGAAATCCAGCACCATACGCATCGACACTTTCATCGTCTGACAGACTGCCCTCTACTGTCGCTTTACCCAGGCCATAAAACGCAGAAACGGTCCAACGATTATCAATCGCATTATCGTATTCCGCGACAACACCCAGCCCAGAGGTCACCGAGCTTTCGCCCATAAAATATTGAATAACGCCATTGATAGCGTTATTCACATCTTCATTACTGGTCTCAAACTCTACCGAGCTCTGGCCAATAATATGTTTCACACCCAGCATCAATGGTGTGTTTGCCACTCGAAACTGGAGCTGCTGAAGCGCAGCGACTCCCGAGTTTTTTGTGCCGAATTGAATCGTTTTGTTGTACGACGCACCTATACTGAACTCTTTGAAAATATCGAGGTTCGCCTTTCCAGCGCCAACGCCACCCGTATATCGAATGGTATCTTTTAGCCACGACGGTATCACCGTTAATATCGGTATCAGAACCTGCGCCATATTCAAAGTCCCCACCATGAATAAAGACATACACGGGTAATGACTCTGAACCATTGATCTCCGAAGGACGCCAAATATTAAGATTCAAGCAATCTTCAGATTGCTCTTGCTGGGTTATTTTAAGCTGTGGGCACACGGCGCCAAATTGTGTCGCATCTATAGCGCTATCAGCATTGTGTTCTAATTGACGGAGTGACTGTGCTGAAAACGTTGTTGATCGGCGTAAGTGATTCCTTTAAACGCTTCAATGGATACGCGTTGCTCGTCACCTGCTAAGGTATTGATCACAACAGACTCTCTATTTGCGAAAAGAGTCGCGTCCCCGATGGATACTGAAACCTGCTCTGTTGGTAATGTCTGAAGCGGTTCTGGCTTAATAGGACGTGAGCTGGTTTCATCACTACCCCACGCAGAAAGAGCAACAGTGATAGCGATAACCATGAGTGAGCGATGCGTTAAATTCATGGTTGTACCCATAAATGTGTTCGGCCATCTGACCTGATATTGGTATCATCAAACCTGAGAATCCCTATGCTCAGCCATGCTCATTTCTGGAGTATTTGAAGTATTTTTTCTTTATGGTGCGATATTAATTCACTCTTTAAATTTGAATAAATCGCTTATGCAGGACGTGATCCTACATATATTCACTACCGTGAGTGGATGTCGCTTTTTATTTATCACAAAGACTTCTTGTTGTACCTTCTTTGGCTGACTATCTAGGGTTGATAAAATTTCAACGGGTTCTTGAAACAGCTCTATAGGGGGTTGCTGTGACTCTCCTTCTGAAGCTTCAAACTCATCAAAGAACCCAAATATGTTATTAGAGTCCGATGGCATAGTTAGCACCAAACGTAAGTTTCGAGGCCAAAGCCAATATTGTTGAGGTCTGTTTTGACTTGACCCGAAGAGGTCCAAGGTAGAAGTGCGTCGATATCAGGCTCTGCTTTCGCGAGCTCTTTCATGCACTTGACCATGTAGTCTTAGAGGATAAGACCGTTGGCTTTTGCAGTCTCGACGATACTGTAAAGCATCGCGCTCGCCTCAGCACCGTTTGGCGTGTTGGAGTATAGCCAATTTTTCCTGCCAATAACCAGCGGTTTAATTGCGCGTTCAGCGCGATTATTATCGATAGATAAGTGACCATCGTCGATATAACGAATGAGTTTAGGCCATTGCCCGAGCTAGTACTTTATTGCTTTGCCTAGTGGGCTAGAGCCTATCACCTTCTGGGTTGTCATCCATTGGTAAAGCTCATCCAGTATCGGCTTGGCATACGCTTAACGCTCTGCTTTTCGCTCTTGGGCAGGCGCACCTTTTAAGCGTGATTCTATCCCGTAGAGCTTTTGGGGTTTAGCCAGCACTTTATCAGCCTTGCCCGATTTACCTTCCCCTTGAAGCTTCTTCGCGTCCATGAACTTGCGTTAAGCACCCCACATTAGTGACGTGATGCAGACCATGATAAGCCGTGTAGCCATCGGTTTGTAGATAACCGTTGTAGTCACCTAAAAAGTCCACGGGGCACACCCTCGCGCGACTGTTTTGATAGTCGTACAAGGCGATTTTTTCACATTCGGCAGTGCCGCTTCGGGCGAGTCAGCGCCTGAGCAGTAAAGCCACATATAACACTGCTTCTCTTCTTTGAGCACATTGAGCGGCGTTTCATCCGCCTGAACCACCACTTGTTGAAGTAGGTGCTCTTTCAAGGCGGCATACAGCGGGGCGAACTTCTCACTGACTTGGATGACCCACCTGGCCATGGTGGTACGTGATAGCTCGATACCCGACTGGGTAAACAGCGATCATCAATCAATGCATTGGGTGCTAACTCTTGTCCTCCACCCGCTAAGCGACCATTACAAAAAGCACCAACAAGGATCTCGCCGGTAAAGCTGCCTTTGTCTATGGGCAACGTGCCACTGTAGGGCTTAAAGCCAAGTGCTTTCACCACACCTGTTAGTGTATACGCACCGCCACCGAGAAAATCTTTAAGCTCGACTGGCGTTTCAGCTGTGACTTCAGCACCAACACCCGCCGCAGCGACATTCATAAAATAGCGGTCATTCGCACGCGCGCTATCCACCGCAAACGCCTTGCCTTCCAGCGCTAGTTCAAAAGCACCCGAAATATCGTTAGGTATTCCCGTTGCGGTCTTTCACTGGCACGGAACAGGTTGAGCGCGTTAACGGCTTCATTCACCGTTCCATCGCCACCGACAACAATCAGACGCTTAACACCATCGCATATTGCCTCGCTTACCAAACGAAACATGTCCGACGATTCCCAAGTCACTCTAACTTGCAGGTCAATATCATTGTCCCTCGCCGCAAAGGTGGCTTGCCTTAATTCCGGGATATTGGCTTTCTTTCCGTTTAAAATCACGCGAATGCTGTCCATGGCTATGTCCTTGTATAGGCTAACTTGATAACTCTTTTGCTGCCGCTTTGATCTTAGCTCGTAACCACTTATGGCTTGGTTCATTAGTACGGCTTGGATGCCAAATCATACACATATCGAGGTCTTCCAACTCGAAGGGCAATGGCAGTGTTTTTACCGCGTACTTTTCAGCAAAACAATGCACTGATGAAATAGGCATTACTCCGATGTACTCAGAGCCTTCGATAACAGGAAGCATCTCTACAACGCCCGCTGCGCGATACACGATTCTACGTTTCTCAAGGTCACTATAGTGCTCAGAGCTTAATAAGCTTTTGCGCGCATGCCACCTAGAGACCACCACATGCTCGAGTGCTAAGAACTGTTCCATATCGATGGTATCGCCAACCGTAGGATGATCACTACTACACACCACCACCAGCTCTTCTGTAGAAATCACCTCGTGCTTAAGCATGGTTCTTCCTTTAGGCGTCATATCAACAATCACGTCGTGTCTTTGCAGCCTTAAATCAGACTCATAGTCTTCGGTAAACAGAGGATGAACCTCTAACGCGATACCTGGTGCGACTTGGCTGATTAACCGCATGACTTTTGGCATCATTTCGTAGCTCGCCGCCGAGACGCAGGCAATGGAAAACACGCGGCCTGAGGTTTTAGGATCGAAGTCTCTTGATGCGGATAAGGTAGAAGTAAAGTTTTTAAGTGCAGCGGCCATTGCAGGATAGATATCAATAGCGAATGTGGTTGGCTCTACGCCTGATGTGGTGCGATGAAACAGTGGCTCATCATAGATATCTCTCAACCTTGCAAGTGCTTTACTCACTGCTGGTTGGCTTATATCCATGCGATTAGCAGCTCTAGATAAGTTCTGCTCTTCATAAATAGCGACAAATATAGGAATTAGATTTAGTTCGGTACTTTTCATACAGTTCCATATTAAAGAAACAGGTTCTCCATAGTAGAGAACCTGTCGATTATGTTCGATGCGAATGACTAAAGTTTGCTACTTAGTTCTATCTTTTAAGTCTGGCAAGGCTTTAGGGATTTTCAAGCGAGCAGCAATTGAACGAGAATTGCTTGAGTTTGATGTGTCACTGGGCAAGTTACGTAACCCTTTCCATAAACGAGTGAATACGTTTTTATCTTCACATCCTTGTTGAAGGGCTTCGCTATCTTCTAGCCAACGCTTTTGTCCATTTGATTTACCATGTTGCGCTTTATCCAGTTGCACTTTATTCAGTTCTAACTGAGAGGTTTGGTTTCGCAATTGACGGTAGATAAAGGTTCTTAATGCAGCCCAATTACCTTGCTTAACTAAACGACGTAGTACCAGCCAACTCGGTGTTGGGCGGTTTGCGTAGTAACGCTTAACCGAAACAATCAACGCAATGCAGACTAACAACACCAAACCAACACTAATAAACACCGACATGTAGGCCTTGATGAAAGATTGGACTGTGTGTTTGGCTTCAAACACTTCGCCTTTTATCACCACGTTTTCAAGGCGTTGATTTTTGCTGTCCCACCACTGAAATGAAAACTCTGGCAGCGTAAACTCACCACCCTGCTGAATCACATATACAGTCTGTTCAACTCGGCTTGAGCGATAATCACCACGTTCTTGAGTGTCATCCAAACGGTTGGGCTGTGGGTAAGCTTGGAACTGCTTAGTGGACTTATTGGTTAGCACATCTGGCAGCAACACAGAAAAGCTGTCTTTTGCCTTAATCGTGATAGTTCGAGTAATAGCATCGCCAACTTTTAGCTCTTCACTTGAGCGTTGCCATTGCTGCTCTATATCTACTTCTGTCGCAGAAAACCAAGGCGTTTCATTATCGAGTAAACCTGAAGGCAACGAAGCTTCAAACTTAATCGGCTGCGTGTAAAGCGTACCGCCCACGTTTGAACCATCAGGAGCAGAAACTTGGATACGAACCGGTACGGTTGGAATAACAAACTCACCGGAAGTCATCGGATAAAGCGTCACTTCCCAACGCTGACGTGACCATGTAGTACCACCGACTCTTTCTGTGTAGTTCATCGCGAGTTGGTTACGCTGCTTAGCGATAACGTTAGGGATTTCGATACTGCCGATTCGAGTGCCGCCCGTTAACCAGCGCGGTGTCGCCACCTCAATGTTCAGAATGACCTGCTCATTTACGCTGACTTTGCCCGGCGTTATTTTGTCGCCTGACTTGGGTTTCTCGCCAATCCAAGCGATAAGCTCAACGTCACCACTTTTTTGCAGATCGAAGATATCGGCAGCAGAAGCAACAGCAGGAAAAAACCAACTCAACATAAGAGTCATCGACAACAACCATGTGCGGGCTGTGAATCGCGCTCGCTTTGATTGAATCGCTTCAAGAGCTAAATCATATCGACTCATTGCGTTTGCTCCTGTTTTGACGCTTGTTCGATGGAAGGCGCAGGATCTCTTAACTGAATTTGGAATTTGGATTTCAAGAAGAACTTAGGATCGGCTTCTACTCGCTTTAACCACTTGTCGGCAAGCTCTTGGCTGCCCAAAATCTCATTCGCGTTAAGTGTTTCCTTAAGCATCAATTCCGCTACCGTTTCTTCTTCAGCGCCATCACCCGTTCGCGGCTGATCGTCTTCGAGTTCTAAAGATTCTTCAGGGCCATCTGTGGTTCCAGACTGGCTTTCACTGGTTCGGTTTACCTCTTCGACAATTCCACTAAGCACAGCAAGATTGTTCTCCACATCCGTTCTTAGTTCTGGTGACAGATCCTCTTTCTCACTTAATGATTTCAAGAGGTCTCGTGCGGCAAGGTATTCACGCTGCCTAGCTAACGCACTCGCTGCATTGTACAAACCAAGGTCAGTTTTGGTTTGCAAAAACGCACTGTGAGCGAGCTTAAAATCACGAGCATAGTAATAAGCCGCGCCCTTTCGCATTGGGTCAGTAAAATATTTGGCAGCTTGAAGGTACTCTTTCTGATTCAACAGGCGTTGACCTTGCTGATCGGGCGTTAACCATAAGTCCCACCACCATTGAGCTGTTTTGTCCCAAGTAGTAACCGACTCCACCACAACTGGTTTCTCAGCGGTTAAGTTGACTGTTTTCGCCAAAGTGTCTGGTGAATACATGCTGCTTGTGATCATCAAACCAACGACACACCACTGCACCAACCACCCTTTTCTGAACCATAGCAACATAATGAAAGCCATTGGAATAAGCAGTCCATAGCCCATGTCTTTCCAAGGCATTGAAGATTCGCCGTTGAGCTGCATGTTTCTTTCAACCGCTCTGTTCAGTTGTTGGATATCCGAATCATCAACGGTCACTTCAATCACTCGTCCACCCGTCTTACTCGCTAAGTTACGCAGTGAATCTAGGTCGACAGGGTTATCGCTCACCACATTACTGTTTCCTGCGGCGAGAATGAGCAACTGATAAGGATTGTCGTTAAAGAAACTCTCGTACGCCCTAATGGTGCTTGGGTTTACACCATCTGATACCAACAGTACAGAAGAGCCTAACTCACCAGACAGTTGCTGATTAATCAGTGGCAGTGCTTCCTCTGCTGACTTACCTGAAACAGGCATGATATCGGGTGTGATAGCCGCTAGAAACGGTTCAAACACCTTGCTGTCTTGCGTGACGGGCATCGCCACATGTGCGCTGCCTGCATAAACCACTAAGCCCGTATTACCGCCTTTGCGAGCTGCCAATAAGTCTCTAATTTTCTGCTTAGATCGTTCCAAGCGACTTGGAGGCAAATCTTTAGCAAGCATAGATTCACTACTATCAAGCACAACCAACATCGACGCTTTGTCTTCACCAAAAGGCGAAGCCTCACGCTGCCATGTTGGGCCAGAACAGATAATGATGGCGATAGTCACAATCACCACCAATAGCTTCAACGGCAGTTGCTTGCGCCAGCCTGTTTCGCCAATCGTCAATGCATCACGTAAGTGTGTAGGTAAAATGTCTTTCCACGTTGGTTTGGTCTCTTCTCTCCAACGAACCCATAACAGGAAGAACATCGGAATAAAGGCCAACAACCACAAAGGTCGGATAAAATGAAACTGGGTAAAGAACTGTTGTATCGTGAGAGAATCAGGCATCACTCTCTCCTTTCAAATTCTTAGCCGAAGAAGCGAGCAGCGATCTTCGGCGTATCGTTGCTAAGCTGAATGCGGTCAAATACATCACTACAACAATCGCCATCAAATAGTGGTGCAGCCCCTGTTTAGGGCGATAAGTGGTACTTTCATATAACTGAGGTTCAAGCTCACCAATCTGAGCATAGGCTTTGGTCAGTTCGTCGCGGTTAAGTGCTTCAAAGGCTTCGCCACCTGACTCTTGAGCGACACGCTTGATGGTTTCCATATCCAGAGCAACCTCTCCAACGGTTTGCGGATCGCCCATCGCAATAACGTGAATTCGAACGCCTTTCGCCTTCGCAACTTTGGCGGCATCAATCGGTTCAACAAAACTTCCTGTATCATTACCGTCTGTTAATACGATCACGACTTTCTCTTTTTCGTTGGTGTCGACGTTTGAATCTTGAACGGCAGCACTTTGCTTTTCACTTTGTTCAAACACCTTGATCGCCAAGCCAATTGCATCGCCCAAGTGCGTACTTTGCCCTGCCATCGCGACATCAGTTTGATTAAGCAGTTCAAGCCATACATCTTGGTCCGCGGTAAATGGCGTTTGTACAAACGCTGCATCACCAAACAAGATCAAACCGAGTCGGTCACCTTTTCTGGTTTTCGCAAAATCAGCCAGCACCTCTTTGGTCGCATCTAAACGAGAGATTTTATCGCCTTGTTTAGAAGTGAAATCTTGCTCCGCCATTGAGCCAGACAAATCGACCACCACCATCACATCACGACCCAATTGTTCGCGAACCTGTGGCTCACCAAGAATGGTTGGTTTCGCTAACGCACACACGACCAATACCCAAGTAATAATGAGCGTGGTTCGTTGCCACCAGCTTGGAGTTAAATGGCTTGCACCTTCTGACGGTGCTTCCCCAATCGCTTCTACCAATTCTCGAAAAAATGGCACCTTAATCGCCATTTGCTTAGTTCGATAAGCTGGCACCGCAAAGTAGACCAACAACGGTAAAGGCAGCGCAATAAACCACAGCGGATGCGCAAATTCAAAACTGGCAGATAAAACATCAAACATTGTCTTGCCCCTCAACCGTTACCTGTACATTCGGCTTGTGAAGTTTTAGCCACATCATCGCGGTTTGAATTACCTCTAAACGCTGTTCAAAGCTCAAACGCACATTAGGGTCAATTAGGCTTTGCATCCATAATTCCGAAACTTCATCGGCAAAGAACGCATTGCTGTTTTCACTCGTGTTGGCGCTAACAGGCAGATAAGCGTTCAAACGGTTCACATAAGCTTGGCCAAACAACTTGGCATTACTGCTGTCTAGGTAACGAAGCACCACTTTGAGGACTTTAAAGGTTCGTTCGGTTGAGTTCTTGTCTCTTGCATCCAGTACCATGAGTTCTTGAAGCGCTTCTTTGCGATAACGGTTATTCCACCACCTTAACGCCAAGCGATAAGCCAGATAGATAGCGACCAATAACAGAATAACGCCAAGGATCTTCCAGCCGATCGTTTGAGGAGCCCAGCTCACACTGTCAGGAATCGCTACATCGTGCAGTTCGCGGAGGATATAGGTACTTGGGGGAGTATGTTCAACAGCCATTTAGCGCCCTCCCACTAGCTTCTGCAGCTGTGATATGTGATTGCCCGACGTGTCTAATTCTATATAAGGGAGGTTTTTCATCGCCATCAATTTAGCAAGGGACTGTTTCTGAAGTGCCGCTTTCTGAGCAAGACTTTCACTCGCGAGGTTTACCTTAGATTGGCTATCCAGATTAAGTTGAAAACGACCATCACCCACCACCCAGTTTGCGCTTGCAAGATCTTGAGGCAATGACTGTTCTAATGGGTCGGTGACCATAATGGCCAAGATATCGTTGTGTTGCTGTAACTGCTTTAGTCGATCGAGATGTTGTTCTCGGCAGTCTCGCCAGTCACTAATGAATATCAAGGTTGATTGCTTGAGTCTCATTCGTTTGATCAGTTCAATCCACTGGCTAAAACCAACATTATCGCCATCACTTACATTGACGCCTAAGCTTTGATTGGCTTTGGTAAGATGTTTTAGCTGAGCCAGTAAATCAGACTGTGAACGCTGCGCTTTGGTATGAAACAGTTTTTGGTGTGAGGCTAAAACGAAGCCGACACGGTCACCATCTTTTAGCACTCGCCACCCACACAGTGCCGCCACTTCGGCAGCCACAACGGATTTCATGGTGTTTTGAGAAGCAAAAAACATCGAACTGCGCTGATCGACACAGATCATCACATTACGGTCTTTCTCTTCGGTGTAACTGCGAACATGCGGCTTCCCCGTTCGCATGGTGACTTTCCAATCGAGATTACGGATATCATCACCCAATTGGTAATGACGTAATTCTTCGAAGTTCAAACCACGACCACGGAACAAAGAGTTATGTCTGCCCGAAAGTACACTGCCCGCTTTTAAATGAGGTAACAGTGAAAATGACTCAGCTTGAGCCTGAATTCGCACTAACCTTGAATAGTCACAGTACAGTCGAGGATCAAGGCCTTGTGGTTTGGGAGCTTGTGTTGGCTTCGCCATAACGCCCCCTAGTTATCCGATCTCAACATTATCAAGCAGTTCTTCAACCACTCTTTGATGGTCAACACCATCGGCCAATGCATCGTAAGACAATGAGAATCGGTGACCTAATACGGTTGGCAACATGGCACGCACATCGTCTAACGTGACGTGGTCACGCCCTTGCAGCCACGCATAAGCGCGAGCACATTTATCCAATGAAATAGATGCACGAGGGCTTGAACCAATTTCAATCCATTTCGATAAGTCTGATTCTGGATAACGCTCAGGTTTACGAGTCGCCATTACCAAAGCCACAATGTAGTTCTCTACTAAATCGGAAACGGCAATGTCTGGAAGTTGGCGGCGCGCTTCAAGCACTAATTCAGGTTCAATATGCTGTGGAGTGACTAATTCCGAACTCGTCTCGCTACCGAGTTCCTCACTGCGCACAAGTCGAATGATGTCGCGTTCAGCTTCATCTTCTGGATAGTCGACCGTGACTTTCATAATGAAACGGTCCATCTGTGCTTCAGGCAGTGGATACGTACCTTCTTGCTCGACTGGGTTTTGCGTAGCGAGCACCATGAATAGATCAGGTAGGATGTGAGTTTGACCACCCACCGTAATCGTCCCTTCCGCCATCGCTTCAAGCAGAGCAGCCTGTACTTTTGCAGGCGCACGGTTCACTTCATCGGCTAATACAATGCTGTTGAAAATAGGACCCGGTTGGAAATGCAACTGAGGCTTTCCATCAAGCTCTTGATACACCTCCGTGCCCGTCACATCAGATGGCAGCAGGTCTGGCGTAAATTGAATTCGACCAAAACTGGTGTTCAGTAGATTCGCCAGCGATTTTACTGAGCGAGTTTTCGCTGTACCGGGAAGTCCCTCTAAAAGCACATGGCCATTAGTCAATAACCCTATCACCAGAGCCCGAACGACGTGGCTCTGACCGATAACACTTTTCTCTGTTTGTTCAATCAGTTGGTTTATTGCTTGTTGCGCATGGTTCATAGGTCTTCCCTTAATTCAATCTGGCTGCGTACATCCTACTCACAAGCTCCATAACTATTAGTTATACACATGATAAACAGTTATAAACGCGATAATTGGTTACAAGCGGAATAAGCAGCAAGCTCGATAGCCAAGCTCACCTCATCGCTTTATTTAAACCTAGCTTTCAATTGGTTAATGGCTTCCGGCGGTGCCACTTTGCTCAATGATGAAATACATTGCTCAAACGCCTTTGGTACGCCCGGTATATGACTGTTTCGCGCCAACACTTCACACTGGGCATACAGGTGCTGTGGGTTGCGGCTAAATTGGTAAGCCTTATGCAGTGATTGACTTGCCGCAAGCACATCCGATTTTTCCAAAGCCAATCCGTACACATACCAATATTGAGGGTCGGTTTGCGCAGTTTCAGCGGCTTGTTTAAGGTAGTCCGTTGCTTGTTCGTAATCTTTCACGCGAAGCAGAGATAACCCTGTGCTGTATGGCAAAACACTCGATTTAGGCTGAGCTTCAATACCTTGCTTCAAGGTCGACAACGCTTTTGCCTCGTTACCTTGCGCTCGATACAAATCCGCTAAATTGGCGTAGCTGTTTTCGAAATAAGGCTCAATCTCGATAGCGCCTAGATAAAACTCAATCGCTTTGTCGTGCTGGCCTAAATCTCGGTAAACGTTGCCTAGGTTAGTACGTCCAAATCCTCTGTCGGCATTAAATTGCTGTATTTCAATGTACTCTTCTAATGCAGGCTTGATTTGGTCTTTCTGCAGAGGGTTCATTTCTCCCCAATAACGCACTAATGCGCCTGCGGTTTCTGAACGAATCGACAATACAGGGTCTTTCAGTAGCGGCTCTAGAATTTGCCAACGGTCAGTGAATGGGAAACCAGACGAGCCTTGTACCACACCCAAACGGATCATTTCATCATCATGTTTCACCGCTCTTGCCAGCGAAATAAGCGTATTCTTACCCGTATTACCGCCCAAACGTTCTAAGCTCGATGCACGAATGATATTGCTTAAGCTAGAGTCCTGAGCCGAGTATGCCAACGCATCCTCTGCACCTCTGTGCCCTATCGAGTCAGCATAAAAGGCAACGGCAAAGTGCTGCTGATTACGATACTTAGAATCTGGGAACCACTCACCGATTTGCTTATCTGCCCACTGGTCGGTTTGATCTTCATGACAGCTAGTACACACGTTCGGCGTCTTGATGTGTTGGCTAATATCAGGGCGTGGGATATGCCAACTGTGGTCACGTCTTGGGTCGACCTCCATGTAAGTCGTCTCTGGCATGTGACAAGTCGTACATTGTGAAGCTTCAGTATTCGCTTCGTGGAATGTGTGCTTCTCAGGCGTGTATTCTGATGCAATGTGACATTGGCTACACACGGCTTCTTCCGCAATTTTTAGTTCAGCAGTATGGGGATCGTGGCAGTTAGTACATGTGACGCCTTTTTCCGCCATCACGGATTGAAGGAAAGATCCGTAAACATAATCTTCATCGTAGATTTGACCATCGTTGTGGTAAAGCTCTGGGGTAATCAAGCTCAAGCGATACTTATCAAAGAAAGACCCGTTAACGTGATCACCCGTTTCATTTAACTGAGTACGACGGCTGTGGCATTGAGCACAGGTTTGAACTTGATTCGTATGGATGATGTCTTTTGGTTGCAGGGTTGAATTACCCTCTTGATAGATCCACTCTTTGACCGACTTCGACAAGTCGCGGTCAAAACCATAATGCGCCGAGACTGGAGCATCCTTTCCACCGTTAGCTTTTGCTGACTGCTCTTTGGTTAATTGAGCTTTTGCTAGCTGGGCCTGCTCAACGTGCTCGCTTGCAGGGCCATGACAGGCTTCACAACCGACATTAATCTCAGACCAAGTAGTGTTATAGGTATTACTCGCGCTGTCGTAGTTCTTTTCTAGGTTCGTTGAATGGCAATCAGCACACATGAAGTTCCAGTTTTGACCGCTATTGGTCCAGTAGAATTCATCAGTGTTGGTGGTATCCGGGTAGAGGTTAAACCAGCGTTGACCGCCTTCGCCCTCAGTGCGAGAGTCCCAAGCGAAAGGAATCAACTGTACACGGCCGTCTTCAAATTCAACCATGTATTGTTGTAGTGGTTCAAAGGCAAAGGTATAGCTGATTTTGTAATCTTTAAAGTGGCCGTATTGCCCTTCAATATTGACCCAGAACTCTTCGCCCTTGCGGAAAAATCGGTTGGGTTTTCCGTCATGAGTGACCGTTTGATCGTTGAAATCACCTAATACAGATTCGTCTGTAGCGTGCTTCATCGCCATATCATGATGAGAGCCCTCCCACGCTTCGACTTCTGCACTATGACAATCAACACACGCTTCCGAACCGACATACGTGGCTTTAGAGCCGATAGGTAAAGCATCAGAGCTAACGTGCGAAGCTACAAAGTTGGCCTTTGAAATATCAGAGTTGATATTAGGGTCTTGCTCGTTGGCATAGGCGTTCAGACTGAACAGCGACAACATCAGTGAAGACAAGATTGCGGATAATACTGCGACTCGCTGGTGTTTCAATCCGTTTACCAGTGAGCACAACCATGCAGACATAACATTCCTTGTTTTTATACATCCTTATGCTTAATAAGGTAGACGCAAAAACAATGAATTTACAATTATTTAGTGGCAATGAGCTCGATAGTTGTGACTCATATTCACGACCGGGATTTACTCATCGGTATGCGCATAAAAAAAGAGCTCCTAAGAGCTCTTCAATCTGTTCAGTTTCACTCAAACAATCACTTACTTGTTATGGTTCTCTTGAAGTTTTTCCATAACCTGATCCAAGCTAAAGCTTGCTGCTTTTTGGCGTGGTGGGTATTCAGCAAATGTTTCTAAGAATTTGCCCACATACGCTTGAGCAGGAACGAACATATAAGCGTGGTCTAACAACCAGTCGTAATATGTGTTCGAGGTAATATCTGCGTTTTCGTATGGGTCCATACGAAGGTTAAACAGCTTAGGAAGGCGTAACGTCACGAACGGTTCAGCCCAGATTTGCATGGTACCCGTTGCTCGTTGCTCCATGAACACCGCTTTCCATTGGTTATAACGAAGTGCTGCTAAATCACCATCATCGGTAAAGTAGAAGATCTCCGAACGACGACCTTTTTCTTCTTCACCCGTTAGATAAGGAAGAAAGTTATAACCATCTAGGTGAAGCTTAAACGTTTTATCACCTGCAGTATGGCCTTTCAGCAGTTTCTCTTTGATTTGATCATCACCTGCGGCTGCTACGAAGGTTGGCATCCAGTCCATGTGATGCATAATTTCGTTAGAGACACTGCCCGGTTCAATCTTACCAGGCCAACGAACCATTGCTGGTACACGGTATGCGCCTTCCCAGTTGGTGTTTTTCTCACCACGGAACGGGGTTGTGCCCGCATCAGGCCAAGAGTTCATGTGTGGACCATTATCCGTTGAGTAGAAAACAATCGTATTGTCTTTAATACCCAATTCGTCAACTTGTTTCAGTAACTGACCAACGTGGCGATCGTGCTCAACCATACCGTCGGCGTAATTGCTGATGCCGGTTACACCTTTGCTGTCTGGTTGCACATGCGTTCTAAAGTGCATGCGCGTTGCGTTCCACCAAACGAAGAATGGCTTGTCGGCTTTCACTGCGCGATCCATAAAATCAAGCGCGGCATCGAGCGTTTCTTCGTCAACGGTTTCCATACGCTTACGTGTTAATGGGCCCGTATCTTCAATCTTGCCGTCAGCAAATGATTTGATAACACCACGCGGGCCAAACTTCTTACGAAACTCTGGGTCGGTTGGGTAATCTTCATTTTCTGGTTCTTCTTCAGCATTTAGGTGATAAAGGTTGCCAAAAAATTCGTCAAACCCGTGCGCTGTTGGAAGAAATTCATCTTTATCGCCAAGGTGGTTTTTACCAAATTGACCTGTCATGTAACCCATAGGTTTAAGCAATTCAGCAATGGTTGCATCTTCTGCTTGAAGGCCAATATCTGCACCTGGCAAGCCTACTTTACTTAAGCCTGTTCTCAGTACACTTTGACCTGTAATGAACGTAGAGCGACCTGCGGTACAAGATTGCTCTGCGTAGTAATCGGTAAACATCATGCCTTCTTTGGCGATGCTATCAATATTCGGGGTTTTGTAACCCATGAGACCGAAGGTGTATGCACTCACATTGGATTGACCAATATCGTCCCCCCAAATGACCAATATATTTGGCTTTTCTGCCGCAAAAGTGGCGCTAGACGCGGCCATCATTGCTGTACCCAAAATCGCTAATCGACGTTTAGCGCCATATTTCGCTGTCATAGAAACCTCTTCGTAAGTTATTTGCATCCTGCCCTACAACGTATAGTCCATTTTTTGAACGATCGCGAGATTCGCTAAACTATTAATCTATTTGTCATTTTTATTGAGATATGGACACCGGAATCATCGATAAGGTTAACGCCAACAAACATGATAAGGATCACACATACAAACTAAGGACTTATTCATTCAACCCACTAAAAATGATATTGATCAATGGGTTAACTGAGCATCATAACGATTGGTTATAAGCACTATAAAAGGACGAAGCGGAATTTTGGGAATAACATTTGTTCATCGATGTGTTGCTCTAACGCATTAATCTTTAAAGTGAATCGGAGTCCTTATGGGTACTAAAATTAATAAACTAGCATTAGGTGTTGGCTTATTAGCAGCTTCTTCAGCGGCAACGGCAGCAGAAAAACCAAACATTCTTGCTATCTGGGGTGATGACATTGGTGTATTCAACATCAGTGCATACAACAACGGTATGATGGGTTACGAAACACCTAACATCGACCGTATAGCTAACGAAGGCGCACTATTTACTGACCACTACGGTCAACAATCGTGTACTGCTGGTCGTGCTGCATTCCTAACGGGTCAAGAACCTTTCCGTACAGGTCTATTAACTATCGGTATGCCAGGCTCTGATCACGGTATCCCAGATTGGGCTCCAACTATCGCAGACCTTCTTAAAGAACAGGGCTACATGACTGCTCAGTTCGGTAAGAACCACATGGGTGACCAAGATAAACACCTTCCAACGAACCACGGTTTTGACCAGTTCTTCGGTAACCTATACCACCTGAATGCAGAAGAAGAGCCAGAAACATACTACTACCCTAAAGATCCTGAGTTCCGTAAGAACTTTGGGCCTCGTGGTGTAATCAAATCAACTTCTGACGGTAAGATTGAAGATACTGGTCCTATGACGCGTAAACGTATGGAGCACGCGGATGAAGAGTTCCTAGAAGAATCTCTAGCCTTCATGGAAAAAGCAGTGAAAGCGGACAAACCATTCTTCATTTGGCACAACACAACACGTATGCACGTGTGGACTCGTCTACAAGAAAAATACCAAGGCGCATCGGGTATCAGCATTTACGCTGACGGCATGTTAGAGCACGATGACCAAGTAGGTATCCTACTAGACAAGCTTGATGAGCTTAAGATCGCAGACAACACCATCGTCATCTACTCTACTGATAACGGTGCAGAAACCGTATCTTGGCCTGATGGCGGTGCGACTTACTTCCACGGTGAGAAAGGTACAACTTACGAAGGCGGTATGCGTGTTCCTCAGCTAGTTCGCTGGCCTGGTACAATCAAGCCGGGAACTAAGATCAACGATATCATGAGTCACCAAGACTGGATTCCGACTCTACTAGCAGCAGCTGGTGATGATAAAGTGGTTGAGAAGCTGGCTTCTGATAAAGGTGCGACTTACAACGGTAAAAACTGGCGTGTACACCTAGATGGTTACAACTTCCTGCCTTACTTCCAAGGTAAAGAAGAGAAAGGCCCTCGTGATAGCATGCTTTACTTCTCTGCTAACGCTGAGTTAAACGCGGTACGTTGGAATGACTTCAAGATTTCGTTCGCTGTAATGGACGGTAACATCACAGATGCAGTACGTTTCCAACCAAACTGGCCTCAAGTCGTTCACCTACGTGCAGACCCATTCGAAAAAGCACCACACGAGTCTGGCATGTACCTGCGTTGGATGGCTGACAACATGTGGCTATTCGTTCCAGTAGGAAATCAGGTTCAAGAGTTTATGACGACGCTACCAGATTACCCTATGCAGAATAGCCAAGTACTGAACCCAGGTAACTTCAACCAGAATGCATACATGCTTCAAGGTAAACTTAAGCAACTAGAAGCGGCAGCAGCGCAAGCTAAATAAGCCTATCTAGGCGATGCAAACTGTATAGATGTGTATTTAACTAAGATTTATAGTAAGTACATAATCGAGTACGAAAGCCGTGATAACTCACTTGAGTTACCACGGCTTTCTTCGTTTAACGCCATTCGGCTTGATTTCATTTGAAAGAGCTTCATTCAATTCTGACTAGACCTCCCTATCAATCCCCGCTAGATAACCGCCTAAGCGATTTAATTTCCTACCACTTGTCTTGCAACATCACATATGCGCAACTAGCTTTATAAATAACACCTATCATTGGAAAGTAAAATGAAGGTGATATCAGAAGGATTCTGAGTTGCCATAATTGTCAAACTAGATGGACTAATGTTATGAAAACGCCATATTTAGCAGGAATAAGCATCATTGTCATTGTCGTTTCAGTCGCTTTGCTAGTTTATGACGCGGCCTCTTCAAAAATGCACACCTCGTTCGAACACAAAAAAAATCACGCCCATGAAAGCAATCATGATGACTCTCACTCTTCAGGGCACTCCGCCCATTCCGAAGAAAAGCACGCACATAAAACCGTCGCTTCAAGCCAACCCATATCTCCGATTCCAAACTCTCCCGAGATAAATCATGAGCTGGCCAAAATTGGTTGGGTGCTATTTAAAGACCCGAACCTTTCTTCTAACCGCAGTGTGAGCTGTGAAAGTTGTCATAGCCTGCAAACCAACGGCGCAGAGGTAATTCCAGTTTCGATTGGCGTAAACGGCGCAGGGATGAGAAATTCACTCACCGTTTTTAACGCAGTCTTTAACTATCGGTTCTTCTGGGATGGTCGAGTAAACAACCTCGGCGATCAAATTGATGGCCCAGTGCACAACGTCGATGAAATGGATTCAAACTGGCAACATATTACGGATTATGTGTCTCAATCGAAAGCTTACATCGACTTATTCCAAGAACAATCAACGCCCATTGACGAAGCTTCAATTAAGGCTGCTCTTATTGAATTTATGCAGGGTTTGACCACACCCAATGCCCCTTTCGACCTGTATTTACAAGGTGACAGCGCAGCACTTTCTGAAACCGCCAAACGAGGTTGGGAAACTTTTCAAGAAGAAGGCTGTATTCGTTGCCACCAAGGTACCAACATTGGTGGAGGCATGGTGATGCGATTTGGTTACTTTGGGTTATCGAAAACAGGAGCCGAGCGAAGTGAAGACCAAGGTCGTTTTATGTTTACCGCTAAACCACAAGATAAGGATTTATTTCGTGTTGCGAGCTTAAGAAACGTGGCGATCACTGCACCCTATTTTCATGACGGGCAAACAGCCACACTCGAAGAAGCGATCAAAATAATGGGGGAAAGCCAACTCGGTAAAACGTTTGAAAAACAGACCATAAACGATATTAAAGTCTTCCTCGAATCCCTAACCGGTAACCGTCCTCAAATGTTAATGGAGTTTGAAAATGAATAAGATCAGACTCATATTTCTACTGTTTGTATCGCTTTTCATCGGCTTAATTAGCTTTATTATGCTGACCTACTCCGAGCATGAAAAGGTCACCGAATATGGAGTGCCTATTCGGCAGTTAGGCCATGAAGTATTAGAAATGCGTGATCATATCACCAATGCAGCGCTTGCGGGTATTTCCAACCCTTATCAAATGTCTGCAGATTTGGTTGCTTTAGAAAGAGAGTTGCAACTACTCAGAGAAAGTTATCAAAGCGAGAATATTCACTCTACGTTCTTTAAACACTTACCGACAGCGCAATTATTGGATCGCTTTTACGATGCTTCAATGTCGAACTTAGATACGCTAGACAACCTAGTAGGACTTAGTGTGGCTCGTCAGTTTATTTTGCAATCTTTGACTCTACAACTCACAGAGAGCAACTCAACTGATGCTGAGATAAACAACGCAAATATCGACATTCAAAGCGCGCTTCTTGCGAGTGTGTTGGTTGGGGGAATCGAAATTAACCATTCAGGTGTTAACTCCGAGCTGGCGAACCTTTATAAAACGTTTGCCGAACTCAACCAACAACAAAGTCAGCTGTTATCTCAAGTACTTTCAGCACACAGCATGGAGTATATTGAACATATTGAGCATGAGTTTACCGATCTGCAAGACCAACTTAGAAGTATCATCGTTAAGCTTATTATCGTTTTGGCGTTGCTGACTTTAGCGTTCTCATTCACCATGTTTATTTTTCGAGTCTTCGAACTCAAAAGAAACAACCTCTCCTATCAAGAAGCCGCAGACAAAGCAGAAAAAGCCAGCGAAGCAAAATCTCTCTTTCTCGCTACCATGAGCCACGAGTTACGCACCCCAATGAATGGCGTATTAGGCATCGCTCAGATAATCAAGGAGGATTCACACAGCGAGAATACTCGTAAACACGCCCAAATCATCATTGACTCTGGTCAGCATCTCGTCACCATATTGAATGACATTCTTGATTTTTCTAAGGTGGAGCAAGGCAAGATGGAGTTGGAATACAGCCCGTTCTCTGTCACCGACGTCGTGACACACCTTGATAAAACATTGACACCTCTTGCAGAAGACAAAGGCCTCGCTTTTATCATTAAAGATAACATTCCTACCAATATTCAGTTGATTGGTGACTCTGCACGTACACGTCAGATCTTATTTAACTTAGCAGGCAACGCAGTCAAGTTTACTGAGTCAGGAAAGGTTGAAGTGGAATTCTTGATTGCACCGACTACCCCACCAAGCGTGAATATTTTAGTGACGGATACGGGTATTGGTATAGCAGAAGACAAGATCGACCATATATTTACCGCCTTTGAACAAGCTGAGCTTTCAACAACCCGTAAGTTTGGTGGCACAGGGTTAGGGCTTTCCATTGTTCAGCAGTTAGTCGAACTGATGGGCGGAACAATTAAGGTTTCCAGCCAGCTTGGTTTGGGCACTCAATTTAAGATCTCTTTGCCGTTAGAAATGCATGAGCTTGAAGAACAAGTCATCGACCAAACGCCAACCAAAACCAATGAGACTCTCGATGACTTCTCAGTATTGTTAGTCGAAGATAACAAGATCAACGCAATGGTGATTAGGAAGTTCTGTGAGTCGATAAACTTAACGGTTGAGAATGCCTACGACGGTTTACAGGCCTTAGATAAGTTGGCGTCAAACCAATATGACCTGATCATAATGGACAACCATATGCCCAACATGAGCGGTATTGAAGCGATTCAAAAAATCCGTGGCGAACTCAAGCTGACTACGGTTGTTTTTGCATGTACCGCCGATGTATTCAAAGAGGCCCACGATGAATTCATCGAATCAGGCGCAGACTTTGTACTCACCAAACCGTTACAGAAAAACAGCTTACAAAACGCCATCAACGAGTTTCACCAACAGTTTGAGGTCAACCGCCATCACTCCGTTAACACACACAATCTTCCAAACAAGGAAAAAAGTAACATCACGATGTTAACGCGTCACCCTAAGAACAAATTGCCACTCACAGAGGAAGAACTGTCGCGTAGCCAATTTTTAACTAACGATGAGCTTAAAACAGACGAGAAACTCAAATGCTTAACTTCTCTCGTTGATGAGCTAGAAAACGAAATCGATGAGTTGATAGAGCTATTTTCGGATGCCAAGCAAGATGATCTATCCAGAACATTAAAGGCGGTTAAAGCGATTGCATCAAGGTATGAAATGAGTGAAGTATTCGAGCTCGCAACCGAAGCTGAGAAGGTAACGGAGAAGCACATCATGCCCGAGGCTGAATTACTTCAGCAACTCATCAATCGCTTGATAGTCAACAGCCATCAAGCAACACGATTAATACACAAACTCCATCAGCAACGACAAACGGGGTAAAAGAAGGTGTCATATGATATGGAATGTAAATTTACCTAGCACTGGCCACATTTATTCTTAGCACTCGGTGCCACAATCATTTTTGTGGTCGACTGTCATGTTCCTTTGGGCATTGCCATGGCCGTGCCCTAAATAACGATAGTCTTGCTCGCAGCCACAACGAAAGATCCACTATCAGCCGTGATGTGGGCTATTGGCTGCACCTTACTTACCTTATTGGGTTACTACTTATCTGGTAGCGGCAGCGAAACCTGGTTTGTAGCCTTCAACCGAATCATTACCATCTATGCCATTTGGGTGGCGGCAATTATTCCTATTTATATCTCTTTACCTTCTCCTCAAGCCTCACTGGACGTCGATGATGACGTGACAGAGGAAAGTTCAAGATCACGCCCTCACTCGCACAGAAACCATACAATCGACACGTTCAAAAACTAGGCTTTGGTTAAGTTTCGGTGAATTTTTCCAAATCGAGACAAGGCAACTTGAAATACTTCTTTATGCATGCGAGTGTAGAACTACTCACCTAAATAACTGTATGACTATGAAAACATTACAATCCATTGCGCTGCTTTCGACAATTATCGCAGCGCCACAAGTGTTAGCTGACGTAACAATTGAAGTTCCTTCTAGCGCAGATGCTTTAGTCGAAGTCTTAGCTGTTAATGAGGCTAAACCTGATCTCGACGGTGGTTTCTTCTCTTCGAGCAAAACGATCACCGTTCCAGATGGCGTAAACCAAATCGTTTTCAAATATCAACTGGCTTTCAGCCAAGGTAACGACCGAGAGTTTGTCGATAGCGATACCATTATTGCTACTTTTGATGCGACAGACACAGCATTGACGTTTGACATGCCTAAGTTCCGTAACACCAACGAAGCGAAAAAAGGCCTTCAAAACTTAGATTGGAAACTGGTTGATAAAAACCAAAATGCAATCAGTGTTAAGCAAGACAAACTTATCAAAGATGGCATGCAGATTGGTCGTAAGTACCCACAAGAAGCGAAGGAGTACAACCAGAAAGGCGGCATCGCTGCACTTACAGTAGGTGCTAGCGCGGGCGTAGCAGCTGCTGTCGCACAACCGGTAACGCTTCCAGCAAAGATTGACGGAAATGCAGCAAATACAGCTGAAGAGATGCTCTATTTCTGGTACGAAAAAGCGGATGCTGAAACCAAGCAGAAATTCAAAGACTACGTGAACAAGTAGCTCAATGAGCTTAATTTAAAAATGAAAGAAGCTGGCAAACTGCCAGCTTCTTTTTTGTCTTCATCTAGATGATTTAGGCTTATAGAGATTAAGCAGACTCAGTCGATAACACTTTACCATCCACTTTAGTTGGCCATCCTAGCGCTTTATACTCAGCTGCTAGTAAATGGGCACAGCGGCTAGAAATTCTGGTCAAAATCAGCTTTAGCTAAGTAACCTTGAACAAGCTCTCGATATTGCTGCTTCAATGGCGCTTCAATAAAGCTCGCGTCTATCGCATTCAAACTAAACAGCGCTAACTCCTGATGCGTCATCTCATGAGCTTTGCTCACCGCATTAAAGTTATCCGACATGTAACCACCAAAATAAGCAGGGTCATCCGAGTTAATCGTTACAGCCACACCCTTTCTGAGCAGTTCGACAATGTTGTGGTCTTCCATCACATCGAATACACGCAATTTAATATTCGACAGTGGGCACACCGTCAGTGGCATTTTGGTTTCAATCAGCTCTTCGATTAGAGCTTCGTCTGTCATGCACTGGACACCATGATCCACTCGACTCACGCTGAGCATTTCAATCGCATCGACAATGTTTTGAGCCGGCCCTTCTTCTCCTGCATGCGCCACCGTCAAGAAGCCCGCTTGTTTTGCTTGTTGGAATACACGCTTGAACTTCTCTGGTGGGTGTCCTAATTCAGAAGAGTCCAGTCCAACCCCGACGATCTTATCTTGATGCTTCAATACCTCTGCGAGCGTTTGAATGGCGCTCTCTTCAGATAAATGGCGCAGAAAACATGCGATGATTTGAGAGGTAATGCCCAACTCTTTATGACCCTGTTCAAGCGCACGATGAATGCCGTTAATAGCGGTGTCGAATGCAATGCTACGATCGGTATGTGTCTGAGGATCAAAGAAAATCTCAGTATGGATAACATTGTCGGCTTTACAGCGTTCTAGATAAGCCCATGTTAAGTCGTAGAAATCCTGTTCTGTGCGCAGTGCATCAGCACCTTGATAATAGATATCCAGAAATGACTGTAAATCATCAAATTCGTATGCGCGTCTTAGTTGCTCTGGGGATGAATAAGGCAGCTCAATGCCATTGCGTTGAGCAAGCTGGAAAAGTAACTCAGGTTCGAGCGAACCTTCAATGTGTAAATGCAACTCTACTTTTGGGAGCCCTTGAATAAATGCGTTCATATTTCACCTACTATGGATTTTAGGTGTGCACTTACTCTGAATAATAGACAGGAGGTTTTCTTGAACGCCATTACAAAGAGTAAGAACACAATTGTGATCTAAACCCTTCGTAATCAGCACTTTGCGGGAGCTGGTAGAGACCCCCAAACCATATCATTGGGGTTATACGAAGCAAACGGTTGCTACTATACAGAGTTTAATGGGAATTTCACTAATCAATTGCTCATTAACCGATTTCTAAAGCAGGAACCTGTTTGGTTCGATCTCAACGGTAATCTGGTCGTATTCTCGACATCAGCAACATATCGATGTACTTACCCGCTTTGAACGTACTGAGTCTTTTTGTGCCTTCTAACTGAAAGCCTACACGTTCATACAAAGCAATAGCGGCGTGGTTATCGGCATGAACCTCTAACTCAAGACGCACGAGATTAAGCCAGTTATCCGCCTGATTGATCGCTTCTTGCATTAACGCCTTACCGACCCCTTTACCATGCATATCTGGGTGAATAGCAATACCAAGACCAGCGCAGTGCCTGTCTCTTAACTTGGTGGTCATGAATAAAGTAATGTGACCCACTACTTTGCCGGAGACTTCCGCAACCAGAGTGAAATGGTCTGAATGACCAAACAGTCGCTCCACTTGTTCAGAACTAAGATAAGGCTTTTGTGAGGTGTTTTCTGAAACTGAAGGGCGGCGATAAATATCGAAAACATCTTGGCTATCCGTTGCTTCTAAATGTCTAATTTGTATTTCCAAAGCGCTTCCTTATCCTATTATTTCTATCCATAAGCTAATTTTCATATTACGGATAGCAACGGGAACCTACAACCTTTAAAGGTGTAAGTGCCCGAAATAATTAAACAAATAGTAAGACTGAACTTAAACTTCTGCTTTGATGAGTATTTTTAAAATAGTGTGAATATCAGAATTTATAATCCACACCCACACTCGCTAATACTTGCTCGGAGTTATAGAAATCGATATTAGAATCTATGCTTCTTAAACCCAGTAAAGTAATGAACGCCCAATCTTTATAGCCCATCAAACCACCAAACTCATAAGCTAAGAATGCACCGAATTCATTCTCTTCACGTACTTGCCCGTAAATTGGATTCGACTCATCATATTCACGATCACTTGCATCTAGGGTGACAACAAAACCATGACGACCGATTCTCTTCGCGTAGTTTAATTCAATACCATAACTATCGAAGCTGAGTGCTCCTCCTTCTGCGTCTGAGTGGAAATACACCATTGAAGGAACAAATAGACCTGCGTGGTTTGGTAAGATAAAGCGGTATCCTGCTTTGGCGTACACATAGGTTCTTTCCCTATCCAGCAGCACAGTATCTTCCGGAGATAAGCCTTGGCTACCAGATAGCTCTTCATCAACATCTGATTGCCCAAATGCGAGATCCGTTCGAAAACCAGTTCCACCGATATTAGTGAGCTGCAGTCGTCCTACATTACCTTTCACATCCGTTTCATTTCGATTAACGCCAACAGCATACGGATCCGTCCAAGCCTTACCCGAGATAAGCGTAGGAATAACAGAAAAATCCAATATGGTGCCACCAGAAAGTTGATATCGATAACCGATCTCAAACGCAATGGTACCTGTTGCAATATCCTCTCGTGTCGTACCCGCATACACTTGGTGAGTCAGCGATTCGCCAAAAGTATATTGAACAGTACCCAAAAAGCCGAGTAGCCCTTGGTTTTCACTCTCCCCTTCCTGGGTGTTGGTGGCTTGATTCGAATCTTGTTCAGTACTCAAATTACTACTGTCAGAGTAGAAACCGGCCAATACACTGAAGTTACCGCTGAAGCCTTCACTTGGAGCAAGGCCGCTGTATGCAGGCATTGAAGCCAATGCAGAAAAGACTACTGGTAAAACAAACCTCATATTCACATCCATTACTTGAATAATCACCAAATAACTATAAGCATCAAATAACTATAAGCATCAAAATGGAATTATAACAAGCATTTAACAATATAAGTTTATTCGCTTGACGCTGTCGATATCGCTAACCATTCACTCAAAGACACAACAAATTGATCTATCACGATTGGGCTTTCGTAATACCTCTCGAAAATAACGGACAAAACTCAAAGGAAGACAATATGTTTAATAAATTAATCAAAACCATGTCAGTGCTAGTTGCGACGCTTCTTTTTACGGCTTTTGCTCACGCTGATCACCACGGAATGAAGAAAGACATCGTTGACGTGGCGGCTGAAAACGGCTCTTTCAACACCTTGTTAGCAGCGGTAAAAGCGGCAGGCTTAGTTGAAACATTGAAAGGTGACGGTCCCTTCACAGTGTTTGCGCCAACGGATGAAGCGTTCGCTGCGCTACCAGAAGGAACGGTTGATATGCTGTTGAAGCCAGAAAACAAAGACAAGCTGATTGCAGTACTGACCTATCATGTGGTGCCAGGGAAAATAATGGCGTCTGAAGTGATGAAACTCGATAGTGCCGTAACAGTGCAAGGCGAAGCGGTAATGGTAGGAATTGATCACGGCAACGTGATGGTCAACAAAGCGCAGGTCGTGATGGCAGATGTTGAAGCAAGTAATGGTGTTATCCATGTGATTGATGCTGTATTACTGCCTAAATAATAAAGATGAACACAAATCAAAGGTTCTTAGAGGGTGTGACAGGCTCACACCCTTTTGACGTTTAAATACCAAGTTAAGATCGGTATCAAACTAGCCGAACCTGCCTTTATATAAGCAAGAACCCGGATTACATAAACAAGCGCCCGAATATCAGAAAGGCCGCCATCGATACCACCTTCGTGAAGACCACTACCCAGATGCAGTCACCAATACTAGAGTGCGTCGCTTTCCCGAGTAGGAACACAAACAGAATCAACCCTAACACCCAACCTACTGTTGGAATCAATGACACCAGAGCAACGATAACAGCAATAGTAAGAAGGGATTTAAAATCTGCGACCACGAAAGACATTTTAGAGGCGATGTACATACAACATGCGGTGATTAATGCGTCCATCACAAACGCTAAAGCTTCAATACCCACTTTACTTCCTTCACTGATATTAGTTGAAGTGAATATTATCTCTAAAGAGATGATTTTTCTTGAATAAGAGAACAAAAAGCAGGTGAAAACTGTGTCAAAAATGAGATTACCGTTCGTCTGAAGGCATAGGTTTATTTGTTCGAGTCTTCTAAGCCTTTGACCAGTGCTTCAGACCGAGTCTGATTTGCTTTTTGATAGGCATCAAAGCCATCTTCGCGTTTACCTCCGAACAAACAAAGAAACGAGTTGATGACAAATGAAAAGAATGAGATGACGACAACAAAGAGAGGAAATAGCCCCGACACCCCAGCATCTAAGGCAAGAACGCCAACAGCGAAGGACAACATCGACACCAATGTATATAGTTTAGATCTACTCACATGACTCATGAACAACACTCCTTGTATTCATTCAATGTTTAGATTAGACAAATTATCTTGCACACAATTTGAACTCATCGACAATATCAATAGATCAGGAAAAGTTATCCTTAAAAAGGTTTTTTAATTTTTCAAACTCGGTTTCTGTATCCCTACGAACACTAGCCCGCCTATTCAACTGACTTTTCTATCTTCAACTACCTTTTCCATCACGTAATTGGTCAGCTTTACACCACGCATTTCGACTTCCTGTTCATTCACCACCTTAAAACCAAGATGCTCATAGAAAGGCCTTGCGGTAATACTTACTTCAGAGAAATATCTCGATATACCACGAACTCGACCCACAGTGAAAACATGTTCCATCAACGCTTTCCCTACCCCCTTCCCTTGATATTCGTGGTGACAGAAAAAGTGATCAATCAAGCCACTTGGTTGCAGGTCAGTATAGCCAACTACGCAACCATCGAGTTCAGCCACAAAGGGTTGTAACCCATTCATACGCTTTTGCCATAACGCAAAGTCAAAGCTACTGGGTGCCCAAGCTTCGACTTGCTGTTGAGAATAATCTCGAACATTCACGTTACGTACCGTATGAAAGAAGATCTCCCACAGTGCTTTGTCATCATTCGCTTGATAGTTTCGAATTCTAATCACAACATACTCCTTTTTGTCTTAAGTCCTTTCTGAGGTGAAAATAAACAGCTGAATCAGCAAGCTTTATAACCTAACAGCCTCAGCTTTAGAGCAAGATATCAACGATAAAACACAGCGAGCCAGATCGTCACCGCATCTTTATCCGTCCTCAGCACCTTGTGTTTTTCACCTGCGGAAATATTGAGATAATCCCCTTTAGACAAGGTAACAATGCGACCATCTTCAAACTCAATCACCCCTTGCCCATCGATCACCATTACCCATTCATTCTCATCTTGATCATACCAACCCTCGTCTGGTGAACTGTGACCATATGAGAGTATTCTCTCGATTCGAATGTTGTCGTTGGCAATCAGGTCATTGAATATTTCATTGGGTATTGATGAAGGAACATCATTGTAAATGTTTGGCATCAAGCTCTCCTAGCTAGCATTGAATTGATTAACAACTTGGGCCTTAGCTGTACTGTAAACCTAAGCAGCGGCACTCTTTTTGAAGTAAAAACGGTAATAGCCCACCAAGTTACTGCAGATAAACAGCGCCTCCATAACAACCGCTGTTGGCGAACCAACTAAATAATTGTGAACCAACCAAAAGCTGGTTCCGATGATCATCAATTCTCTTAATCGACGGTCATCCTTATTGAAGGCTGCAAAGGTCTGAAATACGGAGGCAAAGCAACTCAATATGCTGGTCAGCCCTGAGTAAGTCACTGCGGTTGCGACCACCGACATCGAAGAAAACAAATATTTAAACTTAGACGAGGTAGAAAATACGCTCGTCAAATAGCGAATCGTGGCAATCGTCATTAAGCTCGCCGCTGTCCATTGTTCAAGAAGGATAAAGTGACTCGAAATAAGAACGCCAGCAAAGAACAGACAAGTGACGATTTTCTTCCTTTCCTTGAATTGGAATGACAGAAGATCAAAACAAATGGCTATCGCGACTAATACTTGGGAAAGATAAAAGGCAGACACGGTGATTCCTTCAATAATAACATTCCGCCCTAGCCGCTTCTTTCACGGTGAATAATCGAATAAAACATACTAGGCGGTTACAACAAAACAGAGCAAACAGCGCTCTAAAGCTTCTATAAAAATCTAAAGCTTCAACACACCACTAATCACAGTGGTCGCAGAGCCGATTAACTTTATTCGCCCATTAGCCAATAATTCAGTCGACATATAGCCACCACGACGAGACGCCTGATAAGCACTGAAACTGCTTTTGTTGAGCTTTTCTGCCCAGTGTTGCGTCAATGCGCAATGTGCCGAGCCAGTCACAGGATCTTCATTAACCCCAACCCAAGGTGCAAAGTAGCGAGAAACAAAATCAAGTTCCGTATTTGCTGCCAATGCTGTCACCACTACACCTCGCCCTTGAATACCTTTTAACGCATCAAAGTTTGGTGAAAGCTCCAATAACACTTGTTCGTTGGAAACTTCGATTAACTGCTTAGAGTCAAATTCTCTGAATGAAACTACTTGATGCGGATCTAAACCTAGGTGTTCAAGCAGCGTGAGGTTGGGTTCAGAACGCAATGATAGCTGTGTACTAGGAAAATCAAGCTCGATAGACGATTCACAAACGGCGGCAGATAATTCCCCAGATAAGGTGTTAAACGCGACCTTATCACCTGTCCCAAGCAATCCTTGTTCTTTCATCACATGAACCGTTGCCAGTGTGCCATGTCCACACAGCTTCACTTCGACTTCGGGAGTGAACCATTTAAGCGTCATAGTGTTAAGCGCGAGAAAAGCCGTTTCAGATACCGCCATCTCTTCAGCGATTGAAAACATTAACGACTCATCCAACGGCTCTTTGGAGATACAGACCCCGGCAGGGTTCCCTTTAAACGCTTGAGTTGTAAACGAATCTACTTGATATATCTCTAAATCCACAATGGCTCCTAAATGCACAACATTTCCCAAACCGGCAATCATGGCTCGTTGGGACATAACCTAGATATTGCTGCCCACAATAAGCACAATCACCTTGTGCTACAAGTCTTTAGCAACAACTTTATCGATACTTATTGAGAAACGAAACAAATGATAAACAAAACGTTATAGAAGTGTTTTTAGGGATAAAAGAACATTGAACATAAGAGTAAATCGCGATGGCAAAACAAAGGAATAACGACGATTAATACGAGCGAGAACCCGAAAAAGGTAATCACCGCATCATTATTTAATGATTAATATTTGCATAATAACTTGTAAGAATGGATGTTATGATGAATATTAATTTAAATAATCCATTCACGGACAATAAACTGGAATACGTACTTGTGTTGAATACGATACGACGGAGTCATCCTTGCCTCACACGATAAAGGTTCGGT
The DNA here is from genome assembly GCF_041471785.1 of Vibrio sp. 10N.261.51.C6. Taxonomy (NCBI): domain Bacteria; kingdom Pseudomonadati; phylum Pseudomonadota; class Gammaproteobacteria; order Vibrionales; family Vibrionaceae; genus Vibrio; species Vibrio sp. 10N.261.51.C6. The sequence continues at coordinate 39,967 of NZ_JBFRPB010000019.1, forward strand.
ATCAAGTAGGAGTAGCAAGTTGCTATTTGCATGAAATGCATGAAGTTGAAGTTGAAGTTAAATTAAGTGCCTAAATTTGAATCATGTCGCAAATTTTGGGCTACGATTTAGTTATCACGTACGAAAGGGAATCCGTCAGTGAAAGCGTTTTGCGTATCAATACTTGCGTCAACATCCTTTTTGGCTAGCCCTGTATTTGGCCAGCAGCATGATATTTATCTCTACAATTGGGATGAATTTTTATCTGACAGCGTCGTTACCCAGTTGAGTGATACCTACGGCATCTCACTAAAGCAGCAATATTTTTCTGACGAGTCCATTCGTGATGAAGTGCTATTGAGTGAACGACGAGGTGCGTTTGAATTGGTTGTCATTGAAAGTATGAAACTGAAAGCGCTGGCTAAACAGAACTTATTCCACAACCTGAGCGACTTGCAGCAATCCCTTTCAAGCAACTTTGACTCAAGATGGGTGGATGGGTGTGGCGAATATGGAATCCCCTACGCTTGGGGGACATCCGGCATCTTATACCGAAGCGGAAAAGTTGAGGCTCCCAAGTCTTGGGGCGCTCTTCTAGACCCTGAAACCAAAACCAGCGGCCGAATCAGCATGTATTATGAGCCTACGGATTTGGTGAGTGCTGCGCTTCTGATGAATCAATTTGAGCCGTTTACCAACAACGAACAAGAACTTCGAGTCGCTTACAAAACGCTACAAGCACAGAAGCCTCACCTTGAAAGTAATGAATACGTTGTCGATTATATTCGTCATCCCGAACACTTAGCCAACATCGACCTCGCCTACGGATACTCAGGTGACAGCTATGTGCTTAATGATGCCGAACCTGAGGCATCTTGGGCCTACACAGTGCCTCTAGAAGGAACAACCTTATGGTTAGAGTGTATGGCTGCAATTAATAACGGAGAGCGATCTCCACAGGCAACCACGATTCTCTCCTTCTTATCGCAACCCGAAATCGCCGCTCAAAACGCAATGGATTCATGGTTTGCAACGCCAAGTTCAAAAGCAAAAGCACTCACTTCTCAGGAGTATCAAAACGATCCCGAGCTTTTCCCGAATAAAGAAGTATTAGATCGCAGCTACCTTTATCAGCCGTTAGAACCGAGTAGCATTCAAATTCGCAATCGTATTGTCGACAGTTTGAGATAACTCATGCCAGTATTGAAGAAGCTCTATTTTGTACTTTTACCAACGCTGACATTTGTGCTCCTGATAGCAGGAATCGTGATGTACAACTTCGCATCAAATCATGCTAAGCACATGTATTTGGACAAGGTGCAATCTGATGTGAACACCGCTTTAGTCGCGGCGGAATACGAGCAGCTCGGCTTGTCCTTACTAGTTAAAGATATCGGTTCTTCGTTGCAGTTCCTCCGCTACATTCAAAATCCTGGCGACTACACGACTCTATCGCTATTGGAAAAACGAGTACTCCGAGTATTAAGCCAGAATCACGTCAATCAATTTGGGCAACGCAATGTTTATATCGTGGACCCTAAGTTCAAATTAACGCTTTCGACTCTCAGAGCCGATCCTTTCGAGGGGCTAAAGATCCCTGACAAGATTTACGAAAGAGTCTTCGATATATACACCTCGTTAATCAGCAAGAAGGAACTCTCCTACGAAGGCTTCTCTTATGTCTCGATCAGTGGAGAGCTCAGATACTCGTATGTTGCAGCAATTGACCCTTACCTCCTTCCTCAAGACAAACGTGCAAGTAACAGTTTAAATCGCTACATCTTGATTGCTGACGGACCTCTGATACAACTCTCTAGCTTATTAATCAAATACAATGACGATGACAATATTCAGTTCTTAATCGAGCCATCCTCTGACGCTGCCAACATCGGAAATACCCAATTCGTTATCAAATCAATTGAGCAAACCCAAGATAATATCAATGTGCAGATGACCAGCCGAAATCTCATCGCGCAAGTAAATATTCGAGAACAAAAGTTCAACCATGAGAAAGCCATCATCACTAAACAAACCTTGTTAGGTGGCTTTGGCACTCTCTTTACGATCATGTTGATCGTGCATTTAGTGGTGCGTTACCAACTTGTGCGCCCGCTTAAAGACTTACTTCAAGAGATATCGATCGGCGGGCTCAAACTTAGATACTTCAAACGCTCATCAGGGCAAAGTGAAATTGATGGTTTAAAGAACGCGTACATAGACTCATTAACAGAGTTGAAGTTCGAAGCCGAATTCGACCAACTCACCAAGCTAGCTAACCGACGCTCTTTCATCAGACACCTTGATGTACGACTAAAAAGCTCGATGAGCCCACACTGCTATGTGGTTTGTTGGGACATCATCGATTTTCGTAAAGTTAACGATCTCTACGGGGCAAAAGTTGGTGATAATGTACTGATAAGCTTAGCTAAAGCACTGAAAGAGACACTACAAAACCAACAAGCCTCTTTGGGCTTTAGTTGCAGTGATTACTCTTTAGCCAGACTGGGAGGGAATCAGTTTATCGCGATCTTGGAGATGGGTAAGAACCAAGTGATAAACGAAGAAATTGAGAACATCAACAATACGCTGACCGGCACCACCTTCCTTGACTACTATGGGTTTCGATTATCACTCGCAACAGGTGTTTTACCGCTCGACACGCCAAAGTTCGATGAGATTTGGCACCGATGCATCGATGAAATGTTAGCTAATGCGAAGTCTCATAGTGATGGCGAAAGTCGTATTGTTTATGGCGAAGAGTTGTTACATACCTTGGAACGCCATGACGTTGTAGAGAAAAGACTCTTAGAGTGCTGCGAAAGTGACAACTTTGAACTTCGCTTTATGCCTATTTTTAACGCCAAGACACTTCAGATAGATGGCGCGGAGTGCCTGATTCGTTGCCCAGCCTTATTCGATATCGATGCGGGACCAGAAGAATTTATCCCAGTTGCAGAAAAGAGTAACCTTATTGCCAGGCTCGACATGTGGGTCATTGGCACCGCGATCAAAAGCTATAAAGAGCTTTCAGAACTTCATAAATACAAGGGCACTCTGTCAATTAATATCTCGGCGATGGAGCTCTACAACCGTAATTTTGCCGACAACATCCGTAAAGTACTCGAACGTTATCAAGTGCCACCTGGCAACATTATTATAGAGATTACCGAGACCAGTTACGTGAAAAGTACCAAGCTTACGGTGCAGACTATCGAGAGCCTCAGAAGCTTAGGTTTAAAGGTCTCCCTTGACGATTTTGGTACGGGCTACACAGCGTTTAACCAACTTCTCCACTACCCTGTGGATGAACTCAAAATTGATAAGAGCTTTATCGATAACATGGTAGACGACAAGGCCGACCGCAAGATGGTCGAATCTATGGTTAACTTAGGCCACTCTTGTGACACGCTAGTCGTCGGAGAAGGTGTTGAGTCGATAGAACAGTATCATTACCTCAGAAAAGCCAACTGTAACCTAATACAAGGCTACTTCTTCAGTCAGCCACTCACTTATCTGGAATTCATCGAGTTTGTTCGAAACCATAACCCGCAAGCAATTTTAAACCCGCAGTCTGTTAGCAGTTCGAGATCTAACGAGCGAATCGTTGCACTCACTCAAAAGCAGTAACCTTAAACCTAAACCTCAACCTCAAAGCCTCTCTTCCTATTCAAGCGCGGAAAGCCACTATAGCTATAACTAGTAGTAGAACTATCTTCATCAGAGCAGGAGCTCTCTATTGGCTGCACATTGAATGAGGAGGCAAATAAAGAATGGCAAAAGCCATGATAGTGAAGCGGGAGAATGGTGAGCGTACAGTCAACAAAACCTAATGATCTAACTTATCGCTGATGCGGGGATTAACTCTGCATCGTCGTTAGTAGCTCCATCATATCTTTAGAGCTGATGTTCTTCTTATGCCTGACTACAGCGTCAATCATCAATTCTAAATTCCCCGCAGAGATATAATCCTTAAGCACGTCATTGAATTTTTCCTGTATCTCATCACTTGTGTACAATTGCTCAGGAATGAAGAATAGAAACTGACTGCCACTACTACGAAACGAGATAGTACTTTCCGGTACCTTTGCCGTCAGGGACTTAGCAGCTGAACTCACCACCAAGTCTCCATATTCAAGTCCATACTTTTGGTTTATCTCACTAAGGTTTCTGATTCTTACAAAGTAAAGGTCGAAATTACCGTTTGTTGGATAGCTGTTCTTAACAAACTGCATGAGCGAGACTCGATTGCGAAAGCCAGTAATGAAGTCGGTAGAATGAAGTTTTCGTTTGATTGCAAAGTCGACGTAAAAAATCGCTCCTGTCACAAGCAGTAGCAACACCAGAAATACGCTGCTTATCTGATGCATCATCACCAACTTGTCGACCATTGTGGTGTTTTCTTCAATAACCGGGCTTTGAAGTCGAAACTTTTCGTTAATAAATTCGACCAGCGTGTTGTAACAAATATCAATTTTCTTCTGCAGTGATTCCTTAGGCAAAGCGCCTTGATTCACCAACTTAATTGAGGATTCTAACGACTGAAACTTTTCAAACTCTGCGGTAAAGTACGGTTTAAAGTTTGCTGAGCGAATAAAATTGGACGATTCAGTGCTGTTGATCAGAATATCAAAACGACTCCAAGTAATGTCATATGCCAACCAAAGTTCATCATAATCAATCGTCTTTGCATGGCTAACCATCAAGAAGTTTGCATACTCTTTGACGAGTTGAAAAACAAACCAAGTGGCCTCATTTTGGCGGTTAGAAAAGCTCTTGTTGATGTCATTAATTCGAGTGACACTGTAGATATTGACGGATATAACAACCACGGCCAAAGACAAAACAACGACTTTGATTGCGGCCATAGACAACAGCTTCTTCATAATTAGCCTCTACAGGTGAATATCACGAATCTGCCAAATCATCTTGGCATGGAAATCAGGGGTATTGGTTTCAGGGTTCGCAGAGATTGGGTAAATCAACCAAAACGGGCCTTTCTCTCTCACAGACATAAACTCCCCATTCTTTTTAATCGCAATGATGGGTTCATAGGTATCAAAATCTTCTTTGGGCACCGCAATTTTATAGTCATTCAATGCTACGAAAGTGACTTGTGATGATATCGGTAGATCCATATTTTCAAGCACCGTTTGTAACGTCACACCACTATAAACGGTCAGACCCTCGACCCAAGGCAAGGTGGTAGTAATTTCTTTTTGAGGAAGTGACAGGAGTTGCTCTCTACTAAAACCATGCTTTTGCCCGGAGTGGTCGAAAACCGTTAACTCTGAGGCTGCAAAAATCGAAAACGAGCAAAGCCAAAGCATCAACAAGAATACAGTTCTCATTCTAAACTCCATTTAAAAAGGTCACTAATTTGAGTCTAGTATAAATTGACCATTTAACTTGTACCGATACCACTCAGATTGATTGGTATCGCTTTATCCCTAATGCCCCTACACCTCGCTGTTTTTCAATAACTTCGCCGTTTCTCTGTCTCTTCCATCACCGCTCTCGTTCAGCACTCCCTACCCGCTTGACGTATTCCTTCTCAACCGTCTAGTAACAAAAACTCGTATTTTACTCTGCGTAAGTAAACCAATAAGCCCTATGAATACGTATGAAACAACAAAATTAACAATAAATATGAGTAAGTCAGTAGCGAAAATGCTGGTTGCTGCATAACCTTTAATCGAACGTAAGCAGCTTTAAGAGACTTAATAACGAGTTCCAGTCGTTTCTACTTCACCAGTTGATCTCGTGTATTGATCTTAGAAAGCTTACTCATTTCATAATCAAGGGAATCGAGAATGAGTTTGAATATAAAAAAATTTAACCCCATGGCGACACTTTCTACCCTAGTAATGACGCTGGTCATGTTTCCTGTTTCTGCTGAAGTTAATCAAGAACAATTCGAATTAGGTAAACAAAAAGCTAAAGTGTGTATGACCTGTCATGGCGCTGATGGCATCTCAACACAAGATCCCTACCCGAACCTTCGCGGTCAAAAAGTGGGTTATCTCATCTCTTCATTGAAAGATTACCAGACTCGAGAAAGAACCAGTGGCTTAGCGATTCTCATGCAACAACAAGCCGACACGCTCTCAGACCAAGACATCCGTGACATTTCCTATTTCTATTCTGTGCTCGGCAACGAAGCAGGCTCGCTCAGCGATTCAAATTAAGTCAGCGATTCAAAACCTCTAGGCAAGGAGCCTTGTTATGGAACAAGTGACAACGCAATACAGCATTAAGGTCGTGAAGTACTTCATCATTGCATCCTTAGTGTGGGCGATTGTAGGTATGATCATAGGCGTGATTCTCGCCGCGCAATTATATTGGCCAGTCTTAAACTTTGATTCTCAGTATTTCCAATTTGGTCGACTGCGTCCGCTACATACCTCTGGAGTAATTTACGGCTTCGTCGTGAATATCTTGATGGGGACGTCTTTGTACATTGCCCAGCGAACAGGCCATTGTGACTTGTTCAACAAAAGCCTTTCATGGATGGTATTTTGGGGCTGGCAATTCATCCTGTTACTTGCGGTCATTTCCTTACCCGCAGGCCACACTACCTCAAAAGAGTATGCGGAGCTTGAATGGCCAATCGACTTGATGATTGTGTTGGTTTGGGTGCTGTACGCGGTGTTGTTCTTTGGCACCCTTGCTAAACGAAAGGTCAGCCATATCTTTGTGGCTAACTGGTTCTTTGCTGCATTCATTATCGTCGTTGCAATGATTTTCATCGTGAACAACCTCGCGATGCCTGTGTTGGCGATGAAGTCCTACTCTGTGTTTGCAGGCGCTCAAGATGCGATTGTTCAATGGTGGTGGGGACATAATGCCGTCGGTTTCTTGCTGACCGCTGGTGTGATTGGTATGAACTACTATTTCATACCCAAAGCGGCGGATCGACCTATCTACTCGTACCGTTTGTCTGTGATCCATTTCTGGGGCTTGGTCGGCTTTTACACGTGGGCCGGAACGCACCATTTGGTTTACTCTTCCGTTCCTATCTGGATTCAGAACATCGGCATCGTGATGTCATTGATCCTTTGGCTCCCTTCTTGGGCAGGTGCGTTCAATAGCGCAATGACCCTCCTACAAAACAAAGAAAAGCTGAAGTCCGACTACATTCTTTTATTCTTTTTCTCAGCGATTCTTTACTACTGCTTGGCGACATTCGAAGGCCCGCTACTCGCTATTCGCTGGTTCAACATGGTGGCACACAACACCGAATGGATCATCGGGCACGTACATTCCGCGGCTCTCGGATGGGTTGGGATGTCAGGGATAGCGGTTTTTTACTACTTCATTCCACGCTTATGGGGCCAAACCGATCTATGGTCACGACGACTGATTAAATGGCACTTTTGGCTTGCTCATGCTGGCGTCGCCATCTATGCAATAGCACTTTGGATCGCAGGCATCGGTGAAGGCTATATGTGGCTCGCTCAAAATGAAAATGGCGAACTGATTTACAGTTTTGTAGAAGCTATGGACTTTAAAGCACCTTGGCTATTCATGCGTTTCTTTGGTGGCGCGCTGTTTGTACTTGGATTGTTCTTAATGGCTTTCAACTTGTACAAAACGGTTCGTATGCCCGTAACAAATGATGCTAAACACACTGTTAATGAAGGAGCTTAAATGATGAGTAAAGACTTTACACATTCAATCGTCATTTTAATTTTAACCACTGTTGTCGTGGCCTCCTTCTCTTTATTGGTCTGGGTAGTGCCAAGCATTGTCCGTGGCGATGATATTGCCAAAGGCAGCTTAGCGATGCCTCTCACACCGATTGAGTTAGCAGGCCGAGACATATACATCAGTGAAGGCTGCCATGTTTGTCACACACAAATGGTTCGCCCTCTAGAGCCAGAAGTGAAGCGTAATGGTCGCCCGAACCAAGAAGCAGACGATATCTATGAGTTTCCTAACTTGTGGGGCTCTAAACGTACTGGTCCTGACCTCACTAACCTAGGTAGAAAGTATTCTGACCAATGGCATGCTATTCACTTAATTGACCCTCGAAAAGTCGTACCGACCTCGATCATGCCCTCTTACCCGTGGCTATTTGAGCAGACTCTGACTGGCGATGATATTAGCGCCAAAATGGAAGTGTTACGTACCTTAGGTGTGCCTTATACCGATCAAGAAATTGGTGATGCCCGTTTGCAAGTAAGAGGCAAAACCAAAGGTGAAGCTCTGATTCGCTATTTACAAAGCCTGGGTAAAGATACGTCACAGGAGGTATCACAATGAGCACATTCTGGAATCTATGGGCGGTACTCTTAACCTTAATATTCTTTGTTCTGATGGTGTCTGTTGTCGTTAAATACTGGCGTAGCAATCACAAGGCCGATCACGACCACACCATTGGCACCTTTGATGGTATTGAAGAGAAAGATGCTCCTCCACCTAAGCTATTATTTGTCAGTTATGCAGTGGCATTTCTTTTGTCTGCTGGTTATTTGGTGCTCTACCCCGGGCTCGGCGAATGGGAAGGGTTAGTCGATTGGGAACAAAGCGACGATAAGCTCAGTTCACCATCCACCACTCTCAATGAGCAATTTGCACAAACCAGTGAAACCACGTTAGAAGGACTAGCTGCCGTCCCAGAGATCGTGAACAGCGGTAGGATTCTATTCCAAACTCACTGCGCCGCTTGTCACCGAGATAACGCTCAGGGACAAAAGCACTTTCCTAATCTGATAGACCAAGAGTGGCTTTATGGTGGCAGTGATGAAGCTGTGATTCATTCAATCGCCAAAGGCCGGAACGGTGCTATGCCGGGTTGGAGTGAAATCATGCGCCCAGATGAGGTGGCAAAAGTCTCTTACTATCTAGCCTCCCTCAACCAACGTCATACCGATGTGCCGGAGATTAAAGTCGAGCTCGGTAAAACCTTGTTCGTCCAATACTGTTCGTCTTGTCATGCTGACGGTGCTGTCGCTAACCCAGCGATTGGCGTACCTGATCTTTCCGATGATATCTGGCTTCACGGAGGGAGTATTGAAGAGATTCAGCACACCATCAATTACGGTTTGAACAACCTAATGCCTGCGTTTGATGAGCAGCTCAGTGAGAACGAGATACTCGCGCTTGGGGCTTATATCCGACACGCTGGTGACGTAGAGCAACAACGGCTCGCGAGTTTGAAAGCATCATCTGTTGAGCGCGGAGAATATCTCGCTTATGCCGGTGACTGTGTGGCTTGTCATAGTGCAGAAGGTGGCGAACCCTTTGCTGGCGGCCTACCCTTTGTCACCCCCTTCGGCACCGTGTATTCAACCAACATAACGCCACACACTACCGAAGGTATTGGGACTTATGACTTCGATGATTTCCGAGCGGCGTTAGTCGCAGGTAAAGGCAAGAATGGTTACCTGTACCCTGCAATGCCTTACACCTCCTATCAATACCTCACCGACCAAGACATGGTGGATTTATGGGAATACATGCAGTCAATCACCGCCGTGCCGCGACGCAATGATGACAACAGCATGATGTTTCCATCCAATATTCGCTTAGGTTTGCTTGGCTGGAACATCGTATTCATGGATACCGACCCTATTGATTATGAAGTGCCAGAGGAACTCAAAGGAGAAATTGAGAATGTCGATAAGTGGCAACAAGGCAAATATTGGGTCGCAGGACTTGGTCACTGTTCGGAGTGCCATACACCTCGAAATATTGCCCAAGCACTGATACCAGAACGTATTTTCCAAGGTAACTTGATCGACGGTTGGAACGCGCCTGATATTACAGCCAATGAGCTCTATATCGATGGTTGGGATGAAGCAACACTCACAGACTTTTTACACACAGGACATTCAGACAAAGGCACCGCTTTTGCGGGTATGGCTGATGTAGTGAAAAACAGCCTAAGCTTGATGACGCGTGAAGATATTGAGTCGATGTCCTATTACCTACTCAGTGGGGACATCAACAACACCATTGCCAGTGATGCCGTTCAGTTACAGCCTAAAGGGTTTGATGAAGCTGCGTATGCCAGTGAAATCTACACCACGTATCGTCAAACCTGTGGGGCCTGTCATGGTGACGATGGTAAAGGTCGCGATCCAATCGCCCCTACTCTGTTGAACAACGGTATTATCATGCACAGCGACCCATTCAATACCATTGCGGTAACGGTGCGCGGCTTGCAACCCACCTATCTCGACAAAGACAGAAATTTCATGCCAATGGCAAGTTTTGAGGATGTACTGTCGGATCAACGCTTAGCTGAGTTAATCACGTTTGTGCGTTTAAACCTTGGCGACAGAAATGAACCGGTCACGGCTGAGCATGTTCGAGAGGTAAGAGAAACACTTGAAGCAGCAGGCTATGCAGGTGGATTACACACCACACCTGAAATGTACGAAAATCGAGATAAGAACATTAACATACGATAGGCGCTGTAGCTGTGCGTAGCCGATTGGCTCAATAAACAGCGAACAGCACGTAACTTTTATCTTTGCTAACAAGCCAAAAGGAGACCACTGTGTCTCCTTTTCTTTTGCCCAAACCCAAGTTTTCGATACTTTGCCGTACAACACAATTGTAACTAACTGATTACACAATTAAGCAGAGCTGCACATAATGCGATCAATCTCGCAGAACAAAGATGACACCAAGTGCATAATATGCAAAATTTTCTAAAGATGTACTAAGGACAGTTATGGATACAACTACACTCATCTACGATACGTTGGAAGGCCTGTCGAGCGCAAAGCCTCAGCAACACGCTCAAATCCGCCAAAATCTATATAACCAATTAGATTTATCATTTGAGAAGCAGTTGGCTTTGTATTCATCAGTTCTTGGTCCAGCAAGTGCTGGTAGATTGACCGATTTGGATAGTGCAGTGATATCTGCACGCAAGATTGTTGGCTTAGAAAACAGCTAAGCAATCTTCAACCTATCTCAACTTTAACGCTGCCATTGTGCAGCGTTTTTTTATGGACGCTATTTACGATAAGTAAGGTTGGTTACGATAAATGCTGTTAGTTGCGATAAATACGGTTAGTTGCGATAAACGCGGTTAAGAAGATAAGTGCAGTTGGGTCTGTTTTTCAAGTTACACGCATTCTCATTTGGTTAATCTTATGTTCCATTTTTAACAGGTGTGTAACCACAATAATGGCGCTAATGTTAGTAGCACGTTAACCACACATCGGATGGAAGAATCATGAGAGTACTTATTGAATATACACAAACAGGCAAATACCGTGATCATGCGTGGGAAGCATTAACGATTCGTTCAAAAGGCGAAATTCAAGCTGTAACTCCCTCTTATGCGGCTCAGCTTATCGAACAGAACCGCGCCAGCTTATCGACCACTGAAAATCAAGATATCATCATCCAACCTTAATGGCTTCAAGGGCTACCCCTCCTAGTTCCTTAAATCGAATAGTTCGATGACATAAAAAAACGCTGCATGGGTGCAGCGTTTTCTTGTTTCTGGCGTATCGTATTTCTAACGTAGATAGTTTCTAAAGTAGAAAGCTTCTAACGCATCTTGTTTCTAGTGCAAATAGCTTGATTACTTTGGCAGATTTTCTAACGCTTCAACCATCGTCATCAATTTATCGACAATCCTTTCGCCGTCTACTCGCAAGCCATTGTGTTCATATTCATTGGTGATCCACGCTTTCGAGTTAGGAATGTTCGCCAATGTTTCACGGCTGTAATCCAACTCAACGTACATGTCATCGGCGTAAACGGCACACGCCATTGGCAGTGTATTCTTGCTCAACTGCTCTGCGTTGTACAAAGTGCCCCAGTCCGACTTTTCAGCCAACATGTTCGCGGCTTCACGCAGTGGCTTCAGCGTTTCAAGTTGGTCGAACATCCATGGGTACACCATTTCACCAGTAAACCAGAACTCACTGCCCGATTGGTAGTTGAAGTGTGGGTACTGCTCACGAACACGATGTGCAGACCAGTTAGACGCTGTACCTTGACAGTAAATCGATTCATGCAAGATTGCGTAAATTGGGTTAGTTAAGTAACCCTGCTCTTGCTGCATTTGATTTAGGAAGCTGTAGCTCAGCTGTCTGTTACCGTTCACTTCAACAAACGCACTCTCCAGTGTGAAATACATTGGAAGGTTTGCTTCGCCGCCACCAAGATTAATACCTATTAGCTGGAACTGTTCAACTGTGAACACCTGACCGTTTGGCAGTCTCACATCGTTGTTGAGCAGGTAATCAGAGATCTCGCGACACATAGCTTGTGCTTGTGGGAACTGAGCAAAGAAAGCTCTGTTTTTGTCTTCTACACGCTTGTAAGTCGCACGATAAACATCGTCAGCTTCTCGTTCAATAGAAGGAATGCCGCCCGTCACATAACAACGCTGCAAGCTCTGTGGGAACAGTGACAAATAGCTCAGTGTACAGAAGCCACCAAAGCTTTGACCAATCGTCGACCATTGCTTAATACCAAACTGTTCACGAATCGCTTCAGCGTCACGAACGATGTTATCCGCTCTGAAATGCGTTAAGTATTCGACTTGTTGTTCTGGAGACAAATGCGCCAAAGTTTCATGGCTGATAACCGTGCTGTTGCCAGTACCACGTTGGTCTAGAAGCAGAACACGGTAGTTTTGTAATGCACGCTTTAGCCAACCCGATTGACCACTCACCCGTGGAGAAGGAAAACCTGGGCCGCCTTGAAAGTAGATCAACCACGGCAGCTCTTGCTCATCTTTAGCGAGATCAACCAGCTCACGTGCGAAGACTTGGATCTGTTGTCCATCTTTGGCTTGATAATCAAGTGGCAACTCGAAAGAGTGCTGACGGTACAGGGTGGCTCCATCAATAAAGTTAGCTTGCACGCTTCATTCCTTTTTATCTGATTCTAAAGTCATTGGTACGAATAAAAATGGCACCCTTTGGCACCGTAGTTAGCAAGATACGCATACTAGCTTGTAAATGAAACCGTTTGTTGAACCTGAATGTGAAGGTACTTCATTAAATCGCCAAATTAGCTTTATACGCGTAACAACTTGTGTCAAAACAGAGAGTTTAAGATGTGATCTATTGAGAAGAAGAACAAAAGTGGGACACAAATAAAAAGAGCTTAACGAGGTGAGGATACGTTAAGCTCTTTGGTTTTATCTGTTGTAAATGAGGTTTTTAGGTTGAACAAGCTCAGGCTTTATAGGTTTAGTTTCTATAAGCCAAAGATCTATAAACTGAGCTTCTGTAACTTATAGCTCTATAAAACAAAGCTAAGAAGCCTCGAGCTCACCTGCACCTTGAATTGAACGTTGGCTGTTTTCAACAAGGATAGCCGTCGCCGTTTCTTTCAACGCGCCCCACTCTCCATCGTCAACTTCAATGCCCTCGTTCCACGCCTTCTCTTGAGTTTTAAAAAGCGCTTCCGATTCAATGTGTGTTTGGTAGCCATCTGACAAACGTTCGATATCGAAATCCTGGACGGAAAGCTCGATGGTCATATTGTGGATATGATCGTCCGATGCCAGAGGCAAATCTGATAAAAACAGTTCTGGTGCAACGCAACCACGGTTAAGCACATACAAGGTGCTCTTAGGATTTGAGCCATTATCCCAACGTGCGGTACATGCGATGCCTTTCGCTGCCAGTTTTACAAGCTCACTGTACGCTAACCAACGGTTATGGCAGTTGTTTAGCTCGATTTTCAGCGTCTTTTTACCGACCATTTTTTCAATGGCGTAATCCATCACCACAGGAAGATGACACGCTAAGCTCGCCTTGTGCAGGTCCACTTCAACTGTGTTGTCGCTTGTCACTTGGATGTCTACAGGGCAATCGTCTTCTAGCCCCATAAAGTTGCTCGCATTGTTAAAATGACGAACACCATCCAAGCCAACCATTTGTAAATCTGCCACCATGTTCGCTATCACATCGGCTTCACCACATGTACGACGCATACCCATAAAGGCTTTATTAACGGCCGCTACCAGTTCATTGTGAGAAACGATCATAACGATTTACCTCCATGTTGAGCGTTGATATGTGTAGGAACTTTATTTGAGTCAGCGATCTCCGCTTCACTTGGTAAGATTGGGAACACCCATTCGTCCTGATGAATTTCATCAAGCAACGGTGCACCTTGGAAAAACGTCACTCGTACCCAACGGTCTGAGCGAGGATCAAACTTAGTCGCTCCAAACATCGCTAGCTTACAACGCAGCAAATGCATTGGTGGCGAGTCTTGGTGCAGCACGTTCATTTGAATGTCGCCCATCGCCTTGTTACCTAACGTCCACACACGGCGCGCAATGGCACGATGCTGCGGTTGTTTAACAAGGAATTCAGCCAATGAAAGCTCTGGCGCGAATTGCAATAAAGCATGGTACAGACGGTAAGCTTGACGGCCGATATCCAACGGCAGTTCGCGCTCTTCGCCGAGTTCCTCGCCTCGAACACCGAGCCTTGGCTCTTCTTTGTCCTGAGAGCGATACCAGAACCAGTAGTTATTTTCTGCTTTCGTAAAGCCAGTCGTGATCGCCCAACGGTACTTTTCTTCTAACACAACCAATAGGTCTTGGATCTTTTTGCCACTAGGAAGCGAGAGTGTTTCGCTACAATTCATTTGCTCTTGATGGGCGTCCACTAATTCTGGGTACAATTCCATCAAGCATGAGATAAGGATTTCTTGGGCTTCCATACTCATGTGCTTAGATTGTTCAACTAACTGCGCCCATGTATCGCAATGGTTTACAGAAGCTTCTAGTGACTGTTCTGCGTGTTTCAACTCATCAACAGCGGTTTTGTTCAACTCTTGCTGATTTTCATTGATGGTAACAACTTGTTCTAAATGACAAATCGCTTTTTTAACTAATGTACGTAGGGGCTCAATCAATGCCGTATCCGTGTGATTAGCTAACACGTCAGCTAATGCATGCTCACGGGTTGTCATCCATTGATCGACAATACTTGGGTGGTTAATCAGATATGGCGCCATACCTAAACCTGTGGCATTACCCACACCTAGGCAGCGTTGTAAGCCTCTGTGCAAGGTAATCGCTTGTTCACCGCCTTGTTGCTCCGCTAGGTAATGAACCCAATCTAGGCTGAACTCACGCAGCATATAAACAGCACACATTTGAGCACTGAACGATTGATTAAAATCTGGATTCTTTTCCAAGATTTTAAAGTCAGCAATACCAAACTTACCATTACCATAAACCGCTGTGGTTCGTAGGATGTAGCCAACTTCCGCTAGCTCTTTTGGCGTTGGTTGAACACCTTTAGCCAAGTGACTAACAATATGTTCAAACACTCGTACACTTTTGTTGGCACGCGCTAAAACAAGCACATTGTTAGGGTTACGGCCTGCTTCTTGTAGCGGTACATTCGCACGAAGTCTCTCAAGTAGGGTGACATCAACATCACCAAGAACCAGAGCAAACGTTACGTCCCACTTTTCAGCAATTACACGGTCATTTCGTTCGTCGTCTGCAATCTCATCGCAGAAAACAACCAAATGATAAACATGATTTGGCGTCTCAAGCTTATAGATAACATGACCAAAACCTCGAGCGTCTAGTTGCCACTCATGCTTAGTCACTTTCCATTGCTGTTGCGCCATTTTACGAATCAGAGTTCTTACGAAGCTGATGCGTGTTTGGTGCATAGCACCCAGTCTTTCCGGTGCCATGACGACCGTTGCGTCACGTAGTGCTGATTCAGTGTAGGTAGAACGATGTGCATCCATTTTGCTCACCACCTTATAGTTATAGGATTTTGCTAGCCATTCAGAACCGATCGTTGCTGTCTTTTGAAGCATATATAGCGACAGTATGTTGGTTAGCTTTCACGTTTTTAATCGTTATTGATATTATCGAGGCAAGCGAACTCGCCACTTATTATTTGTCCTGACTAGATCGATTGACCTAAATACGTGCCGCCCGGTGTATCTTCACCAGTACGGTTTTTATCTTCCTTCCGGAATCTTGTATCAGCCTTCTTTCAAAGGCTCACACCTTGTTTATCTTCAGTTTTTAGAGAGCTTTATCTCTACATTTTCTTCTTTATACCGGCATTGATCTTTTATAAGCCTTGATCTTTCGCCATCTTGATTGCGATTTGAGGCGCATTCCAAAGTGATGGCAACAAGATTAAGGACACCGGTACCGCGGTGATAACAATGAAGGATTGCAGCGCTGAAATACCGCCAGAGCCTAGGGAAATCAGAATTAACGCTGTTACCCCCATCATCACACCCCAGAAGGTACGAATAATTGCATTCGGTTCTGTCTCACCACTGATCACCACACTGATGGTGTAAGTCATTGAGTCACCGGTCGTTACGATGAAGATCGTGGTTAAGATCAAGAACAGAATTGAGATAAGCATTGGCATTGGTAGCTGCTGAGTTACCGCCAGTAGCGCACCTGGTAAGTTAAAACCTTCAAACGCCTTACTTACGCTGCCTGGATCTGCGATTTCGAACGCAAGGCCAGAGCCGCCAACAATTGTGAACCAGAAGCAAGTAACAAACGGTGCAATCAAGCTAATGGTTGATACCAATTGGCGAATACTACGACCGCGTGAAATACGTGCGATGAAGATTGCCATCATTGGGCCGTAACCTAAGAACCAACCCCAGAAGAATACTGTCCACCAGCTCAACCACCCCTCGTCACCACGGTATGTCGCCATTGGGATGAAGTTATCGATCATGCTGCCTACACCTTGAATGTAGCCGTTAAAGATAAAGTTTGTAGGGCCAAAGATCAGGATGTAGACCATCAATGCCATTGCCAGAATCACGTTGTAACGGCTTAGCATTTGCATTCCACGGTTAAGGCCACTTAATGCCGACAATGTGTATAGAACGATAGCGAACAGGATGATGATAAGCTGCGTCGTGAAGCCATCAGGAATATCAAACAGTGCGTTCAGTGCGTAGCTCACTTGCAAGCCTAAGAAGCCGATAGGACCAATGGTGCCCGCCGCTACTGCGACAATACAACATGCATCAATCAATGCGCCGGTGTGACCTTTCAATGCTCGCTCGCCTAAAACTGGGTAAAGCAAAATACGAGGTTTAAGCGGTAAGCCTTTGTCGTAGTGAAGGTGCATCACCACAATAGACGTTAAGCTACCGACAATGGCCCATGCTAGAAAACCCCAGTGCATGAAGGATTGCGATAAAGCATTCACCGCGCCTTGCTGTGCGTTTTCTTGTGCGCCGTACAATGGTGGTGGGCTAACGTAGTGAGCAATAGGCTCTGCTGCTGCCCAAAATACACCGCCACCTGCCAGTAGCGTACAGAAGATGATCGCCATCCAACGGAAGCCGTCCATTTCAGGTTTAGCGATGCCGCCTAGGATAACCTTGCCTGTTCGCCCTGCCGCCAGGCCAAGACCAATAAGAAAAGTCAGAAGAAGAAGCATTTGCCAGTAAGGACCGAATACTTTTACAGACCATGCAAAGCCCGTATTTACTAGGCTTGATAACAGCTCGCCATCAAATAGAGCAAGTGCCACGAACAGAGCGATAAAACCGCCGCTGTACCAAAGTGCTGGGTTGGATAGGCCTAATTTGTCTGACGTAGACTCAGACTCGTTTGTGTTGCTTTTTGCATTAATTGTTGTGTGTGCTTGACCCGCATTTAAGCTTGAAGATTTCACGCTATTGGTTAAATCAGACATACTCTGACTCCAGAGGTTTCTTTGCAGCTGTCATTTGAATGATGACTACAAGGGTGTATTTAACACCTGCCCTATTGTTTTTTGTGTTGGGCAGGCTAATCCATGTTTGGGTTACCGCGTTGCGAAATAGACCGTTGTTCCTTTTGAATAGTGAAATTGGTTTAAGCAGCACTTGCTTATTGAACGTTTGTTAGAAGGCTGCTAATTCGATGATGGCTCGCGAGAAACCGTTAACCCTTGGTTTGAGGCTCTAGGCCATCTTTCAAGAAGTTAAACCAGTTTTCTCCCAAGACTTGCCCAGCTTCAGACTCGCTGAAACCATGACGCATCAATCCGTTATATATGTTTTCCATACCCGCACTACCACAGAACCAAGGCAACGCATCTGGCCAACCTGAGTTGTTTGCAGAGCCTTCACCGTAGTCCATTGCCTTCGACCAACGACCATTTCTCATCCATTCAAGAACGGCTTGAGGTTGGTTTAAGCATAGGTCACTGCCAATACCCAGGTGCTCTACGCCGACCATGTCAGCCGTAGTCGCAACCATCTGGCAGAAATCTTCCAAGGTACATTGGCTGCCGTTTGGTAGGTGGAATGGGTACAAGCTGAATCCGATTAAGCCGCCGCGTGCGGTTAGAGCTTTAATTACATCGTTTGATTTATTTCGTAGTGCATCATGAGCAAACGTCGGGTTCGCATGGCTGATACAAATAGGACGAGAAGACAAGTCGATAGCTTCAAGTGTTGAGCGCTCTGCACTGTGAGACATATCTATGATCATGCCCACTCGGTTCATCTCTTCGATGGCTTGTTTACCAAAGCGAGTAATACCTGTGTCGTTCTTCTCGTAGCAACCCGTCGCCAATAAGCTCTGGTTGTTGTACGTCAGTTGCATGATCAAAAGACCTTGCTTACGCATCACTTCGATAAGACCGATCTCATCGTCGATTGGAGAACAGTTTTGAGCACCAAGGAAAATGCCGACTTTGCCAGTCGCTTTTGCAGTCTCGACATCAGCCATTGAGTGAATCGGCATGATAAGGTCTGCGTTCTGCTCGAATCTTAAGTTCCACTCTGCAAAGCGAGATAAGGTTTCACGAGCCGTCTCGTGGTAAACCGCGGTAGCGTGAACTGCTGTAATGCCGCTCGCCTTTAGTGTTTGGAAATATTCTCTGTTCCAATTGCAGTATTGCAATCCATCTATAACAATCCGTTGCTGGTACATAACCACTCCTATTGAAAGCTCAGTGTTCTAGCTCGGTTTTGAAAACACGCTCAAATAACATGTTTTCAAAAATGGGTTAAATCACTTGTCTAAGTTCGTTTGCTGCTTTGGTTTGAATGTTGGCCTGACTCTGTGAATCAGGCCAATTCGATAGCTGGATAGCTAGGAAGTTAATTCAGCTATCCAATTCTTATTTAGAAAGTGGATTAGTAAGGACGTTGGTAAGCCGTCTTAACCACTGTGTAGAACTCTTTCGCGTATTGACCTTGCTCACGAGGACCGAAGCTAGACTCTTTACGACCACCAAACGGTACGTGGTAATCCGTGCCTGCTGTTGGTAGGTTGACCATCACACAACCGGTCTGCGCTTGTTGCTTGAACATTGCGCTAGTACGTAGGCTCT
Source organism: Vibrio sp. 10N.261.51.C6 (assembly GCF_041471785.1). Classification (NCBI taxonomy): domain Bacteria; kingdom Pseudomonadati; phylum Pseudomonadota; class Gammaproteobacteria; order Vibrionales; family Vibrionaceae; genus Vibrio; species Vibrio sp. 10N.261.51.C6. The sequence goes on from NZ_JBFRPB010000019.1 coordinate 59,226, forward strand.
GAGTAATGATGCCGCCTGTTAGACCGAAGCGAGTGTCGTTGGTTGTCGCAATCGCTTCTTCTAGGTCAGCGACACGAATCACACTTGCCATTGGTGCGAACACTTCTTCTTGGTTCACTTCCCAATCGTTCTTAGTGTTCAAGAACAGCGTTGGAGACATGTAGAAACCTTCGTGCTTCATACTCAAGCGTTCGCCACCAAATGCCAGCTCACCGCCGCTTTGACGTGCTTTCTCAACCCAACCTAGGTTTGCTTCAAGTTGGTTGCCATCAACGACAGGGCCCATGAACACACCCTCTTCCAGTGCGTGACCCACTTTCAGCTCGCTCATACGTTTAATCAGTGCTTCAACGTATTGGTCGTGAATGCTATCCATAACCACAAGGCGAGAAGACGCGGTACATTTTTGGCCTGCGCCAGAGAAAGAACCTGCAATCGTTGCATCAACCGCAGTTTGGATATCAGCATCGTCAGCAATAACAAGTGCGTTCTTACTGCCCATTTCTAGTTGGCATCGAACGAAGTTTGGCGCTGTAGCCGCTGCCACTTTACGACCCGTATCAACAGAACCGGTAAAGCTCACACCGTTCACTTCTTTAGAGTTGATCAGTGCATCACCTACTGTTGAACCGCTACCCAGTACAAGGTTAAACGTACCTGCAGGGATACCTTGGCGGTGGATGATCTCTGTAAGCGCGACCGCACTTGCTGGTGTTAGGTTTGCTGGTTTCCAAATAACGCTGTTACCGAAAGCCAATGCTGGAGCAATTTTCCAAGCTGCTGTTGCTGTCGGGAAGTTCCAAGGAGAGATAATGCCGATAACGCCCACCGCTTCGCGAGTCACTTCAACAGAAACACCCGGGCGTACAGAATCTGCGTTGTCACCAATTTGGCGAAGCACTTCAGCCGCAAAGTATTGGAAGAACTGACCTGCACGGTAAATCTCACCGCGACCTTCAGCAAAAGGCTTACCTTCTTCACGAGATAGCAAAGTGCCCAGCTCATCACAACGGGCAATCAGCTCATCACCAATCGCTTGAAGCACCGCTTGCTTGCGTTCAATCGGCGTTTTTTCCCACTCTGGTTGAGCGTGTTTCGCCGCTGAAATCGCTTGTTGAACTTGTTCAGCACTTGCTTGTGCAAAGTTGCCAATATTTTCAGAAATATCTGATGGGTTAATGTTCGCTACGGTGCTTACACCCGCTTGCCATTCGCCGCCAATGTAAAGTGCGTTTTCTGCTTGAACATTCTGTAAGTGAGTCATCATTCTGTCCTTGTAACGTTAGGTTGCGGTTGAGTCTGGCAACCATCGGATTAATTAATAAATTGTTAATTGATATAGAGAATAAGTATTAATTTTGTATCTAGACGTAAAACTATTCGCTTGTATTAGTAAAGATCTGCGTAGACAAACAGCTTTGATTGGCAAATTGCCTCAGTTCACAGTCCATTTATTCAGGTTGAGACGCCGATGCATAAACCACGAACTCAACCAACATCTCTTCTCTAGCTAGCCCTGCAACAACGACTGCTGCACGATTTGGATAAGGTGCGTTGAAGTATTCTCCGTATACGCTGTTTACCGTTTTCAGGTATTCACGGTCAGTCACGTAAATCAGAACCTGCAGCACAGAATCCATCGATTCGCCTGCACACTCCAAGGTATGAACAAGGTTGTTAAAAGTCTGACGCGTTTGCGCTTCAATACCGCCTTCTACTACTGCGCCCGTTTCATCGATTGGAATCTGCGCAGTGTATAGAGTGCCGTTATTAACGATTGCCCACTCTAGTGGTGCTTTTGAAGCAAAAAGAGAGGTTTTTACTGGGTGTTTTTTAGTTTGTGCGTTCACGATTTCATCCAACTTTGTAACAACTATGTTTCAAGATGGTTAAATACTGCACCTTGACGCCTGATAAATCTAACGGTAAATTTTGTGCATTTGATAAATAAAATCTATCACCTTGCAAAAAGTAAGGTATAGCAAGGGCTAGAGAAGGATTCGCGCCATGAGTATCAAGCTACAACAGTTAAAACATTTCGTTTTGGTGGTCGAAGAAGGTGGATTTAGAGCGGCATCTCACCGTGCAAATCGATCGCAAGCGGCACTTTCGACTTCGATAAAAGAGTTGGAAAAAATACTCGGCCAACCTCTGTTTGAAACAGGCAACAAATCGACACTGACGCCTTTTGGAGAAATATGTTTGCCCAAGATCATTCAATTTCTGAACGTTTACAAAGCATTAGACAATGACTTACGCGCAGCGGCAGCAGGACAACAAGGAAGAGTTCGAATAGCGAGCGTGCCTTCGGTGGCCGCAAAACTCATCCCTAGTGTTTTAGGGGCATTTTGTGAGCAGTACCCGAATGTAGAAGTGAGTTTGATTGATGATAATGCGGCAGGGGTAGAAGCAAGATTACTCTCTGGCGAGGTGGATGTTGCCCTCGGTAATAGCTCCCATTTAGAAGAAGAGAGCATCGACTTCACGCCTTTGCTTTCTGATCCTATCGGTGTGGTGTGCCTCAAAGATAACCCTATCGCCTCTCAACAGGAAGGAATCGAATGGCAAACCTTGTTAAAGCAGCCCTTCATTCGTAACGGGACTTGCACCCTACTCGATCCAACACCTGCACGTATGCTCAGCGAACAAGCCCTGTATTCCGTAGAGAACATTACTTCTCTGTTTTCTGTGTTGGAATTAGGCATTGGGGTAACCACGCTGCCTAAACTGGCCTTCCCTACCAATGAAACGCGTTTAGTGTGGATTCCTTTGATCGACCCGCCATTACAGAGACAAATTGGCATATTCCGACTGTCTGACCGTACTATCTCACCCCAAGCGCAAGCTTTTCATGACTTGTGTATTCAATATCTGAGCTATGAAGCTTCATAAACAAGGTTTAGCAAATGGCAGTGCTACACTGCCATTTGTTGCTTCAAAATACGCTTTATCTGGCCGCATCAACCACTATCAACAAGCTCTTAAGTGTAGTTTGAACTTCATAAAAACGGTTTTAACACTCTCAATTCTTCCCCTTACCATCCAATCTAACCGCCCATAAATACCTCGATGAGTAACAAAAATGCGGATAACCATTGATGTGACACAGTTTTTCCACGCTTCATGAGTAATAGATAAAACATATATATTCCCGCGTTAATAAGCGCACGCTGCTCGCTATAAATAACCAAATAGTGATGAATTAACACATCTAGAGTCCGACTCTACCTCTGATGAAAAGTTAATTTAAGTGTCTGAAAAATATAAATTGATTGCCTTCAACACACTTGGCTTGACCCTGATTTATTCGAGCAGTTATCAATACTTAAAGTTATCAGTAAATCATCTGAAATATTCATGAATAAAGTGATAGAACTATTACTTTCATAAATGAAAAACATTCATTTCAAAAATGGAATTATTGATATCAATATTTGTCGTTTTGATCACATAATTTTAGGCGTAGTTTATATTTTGTCGAAACGAGAGCGAACTAGTTTATATCGTTCTATTTCGTCAGGAGATATAAAACCAGCAAGATTATCTCTTTGTTAACAAGCAAAGTTTTATTAACAAGTAAATGCGAGTAGCAAGACATATTCAAACTGTGTTTTATATGAGCTTACACTGTTAAATATAAGGTTTTATTATGAGGCTTAATGGGATAAGTGGTGACATTCTTGTTGCTGCTAAAAGAGTTGTTCTCTGCCAAGTAGTATTAGCCGTCGGTGTAGTTTTATATGAAGTGTTTTATGGTAATAAAGTAGATATGGAATCGTCGGCTTTGGGTATCGGAATTGCGATGCTACCTCCGCTGTTTGGTTTTATATATGCAAGCCTAAAGGTGCGCAAGAATCCTAATTATAGTTTACGTGACTTAATGCAAATGAGTCGTGTCGTGAAAATAACTTATACGTTCTTAATGTTTATCTTGGCGTTCCAGTTTTTCAAATTGGATAACCCAGTAATATTGTACGCATATATTCTCACTATGGTTGGGTACTTCTTAACACCATTTATTACTGCCTCTACAAGATCGGAGTACGTGTAGTATGGATCAAGTAACTACCGCTCACGAATACATAGAGCATCACTTAACCTTCTTAACTACAGGTGATGGTTTCTGGGCGTTCAACATCGACTCGATGTTGGTATCTTGGATTACGGGTTTACTGTTTATTGGAGCTTTTCGATACGTAGTGACTAAGGGCACCAGCGGTGTTCCAGGTCGATTTCAATGTTTTATCGAACTGATATTTGATTTTGTAAACAACCTAGTAAAAGAGATTTTTCAAGCGGAGGATAAATTAATAGGGCCACTGGCATTAACCACTTTTGTTTGGGTGTTGTTAATGAACGCGGTCGATTTATTACCAATAGATTTCATACCAGCATTAAGTCGTGCAATGGGTCTAGAACACTTTAGAGATCTACCAACGGCGGACGTAAATATTCCAATGTCGATGGCACTCGGTGTATTTATCTTACTGTTGACTTATACATTTAAAAATAAAGGATTGAAAGGCTTTATCAAAGAGCTTACTACGCAGCCATTTGATAACCCTCTTTTATACCCTGTTAACTTAGTTCTTGAATTAATAACATTAATTTCAAAACCTATATCACTAGGCTTACGATTATTTGGAAACATGTATGCAGGTGAGATGATATTTATTCTGATCGCATTAATGCCATGGTGGATGCAATGGGCACTGAGTGTTCCTTGGGCACTATTCCACATATTAATCGTATTCTTGCAAGCATTTATATTTATGGTACTGACCGTTGTTTATTTAGGTATGGCAACAGAAGAACACCACTAATTAATAACTAAAAAATTTAACTAAAAAATTATTTATCGGAGATACAAATGGATATCGTAAGCGCAGTTTTATATGTAGCAGGTGCATTACTGATCGGTTTAGGTGCAGCAGGTGCAGCATCTGGTATTGGTAACTTAGCAGGTAAATACCTTGAAGGTGTTGCGCGTCAACCAGACCTTACTCCAATGCTTCGTACTCAATTCTTCATCATGATGGGTCTTGTGGATGCAGTACCGATGATCGGTGTTGGTATCGGTCTATACATCATCTTCGCCGTGGCTTAATCAAACCGCTTTGAAAGATCGATTTATACATAATCAAGATTTAGTGAGGAAGGTATGAACTTAAATGCAAGCATGTTTGGACAAGCAATCTCATTCGTGATTTTTGTTTGGCTCTGCATGAAATATGTATGGCCCCCTCTCACCGCGATGTTAGACGAGCGCCAAAAAGAAATCGCTGATGGTTTACGCCACTCAGAGAACGCTGCGAAAGAGCTAGAACTAGCAAAATCAAATGGCGCGCAACTCATCGAAGATGCAAGAAAAGATGTGACTGAACTGATTGAACAGGGCCGAAAACGCCGCAATGAAATCATCAGCTTAGCGCAACAAGAAGCCGAGCAAGAAAAGGCACGCATCTTAGAACAAGGTAGAGCTGAGCTAGAAGGCGAACGCCAAAAGATACGCCGTGAACTTCAGGCAGATATGGCAGACGCAGTAATTCAAAGTGCACAGAAACTGATTAGCAAAAACCTAGATTCCGCAACGAACCGAGCGCTAGTTGACCAAATGATTAGCGAACTCTAAGGAGAGGCAATATGTCAGATTACACCAATATTGCTCATCCCTACGCCAAAGCATCGTTTGAATTTGCTTTAGGTGAAAACCAGTTACAAGAGTGGCACTCAATGCTGTCCATTCTTGTGGCTGTCGCGGAAGAAGAAACGATCGCTAGTCAGATTTCTTCAGCAGAAGGTGCTTCTACACACCAAACAGAAGAGCTGGCAAACCTCATCATTCATATTTGCCAAGGACTCGTTGATGACCACGTCATTAATCTCATTCGAGTCTTGGCCGAGAACGGCCGCCTTTCTGTTGTAAGAGACCTGTTTGAATTGTACTGCGAGCTAAAGGACGAACATGAACGTGTAGTGCCTGTCACTGTCACCAGTTCAGAAATGCTGACACAAGATCAAGTTACGTCACTAACAGCTGCACTTGAGAAGAAATTAGAGCGTCAGGTTGAAATGAAGCAGGTTATTGATGACACGTTAGTGGGTGGAATGGTCATCAAAGCGGGTGAAACCGTTATCGATGGTTCTTTAAACACATCAATTGACCGATTGGCTCATCAACTTCACGCGAGATAGGTAACAATTATGCAATTAAATTCAAATGAAATCAGCGATCTAATCAAAGAACGCATCTCGAAATTTAATGTGAGCACCGAGGCTCGCAATGAAGGCACTATCGTATCGGTTCGTGATGGCATCATCACAATCAATGGCCTTGCTGATGTTATGCAAGGCGAGATGATTGAGCTACCAGGTGGCAAATACGCACTCGCACTTAACCTCGATACCCACTCAGTAGGTGCGGTGGTTATGGGCCCCTACACTGACCTCTCTGAAGGTATGAAAGTGAAAGGTACAGGTCGTATCTTAGAAGTACCTGTAGGTAACGGACTTCTTGGTCGTGTAGTCAACACATTAGGCGAGCCAATCGATGGCAAAGGCCCAGTGAGTTGTGACCGACTCGACCCTGTAGAAGTGATTGCACCGGGTGTAATCGAACGTAAGTCTGTTGATCAACCTATTCAAACTGGTTATAAAGCGGTTGATACCATGGTGCCAATCGGTCGTGGTCAACGTGAGCTTATCATTGGTGACCGTCAGACGGGTAAAACAGCGTTAGCTATCGATGCGATCATCAATCAGAAAGATTCTGGCATCAAATGTGTGTATGTAGCGATTGGCCAAAAAGCCTCCACTATCGCTAATGTGGTTCGTAAACTCGAAGACCACGATGCGCTAAAAAACACCATCGTAGTCGTGGCATCAGCATCAGAGTCTGCAGCGCTTCAATACCTAGCCCCTTATGCGGGTTGCACCATGGGTGAATACTTCCGTGACCGCGGTGAAGATGCGCTGATCATCTATGATGACCTATCAAAACAAGCCGTTGCTTACCGTCAAATCTCATTGCTATTGAAACGCCCACCGGGTCGTGAAGCCTTCCCTGGCGACGTATTCTACCTTCACTCACGCCTACTAGAACGTGCAGCACGAGTGAATGCAGAGTATGTAGAGAAGTTCACTAACGGTGAAGTGAAAGGCCAAACAGGCTCATTAACGGCGCTTCCTATTATTGAAACTCAGGCGGGTGATGTATCAGCGTTTGTACCAACCAACGTAATCTCAATCACTGATGGTCAGGTTTTCCTTCAAACCCAACTGTTTAACTCAGGCTTACGTCCTGCAGTAGACCCAGGTATCTCGGTATCTCGTGTGGGTGGTGCGGCGCAATGCAAGATCATCAAGAAACTGTCTGGTGGTATCCGTACTTCATTAGCTCAATATCGCGAGCTGGCGGCCTTTGCTCAATTCTCTTCTGACTTAGATGAGATGACGCGCAAACAGCTAGACCATGGTGAGCGTGTTACCGAATTAATGAAGCAAAAACAATACTCTCCAATGTCAGTCGCTGAGCAAGCAACGGTTATCTACGCAGCAGAGAAAGGCTACTTGGCCGGTGTTGAGCTAAACAACATTGCCCGTTTTGAAGAAGAGCTGATTGCTTATGCCAAAGGTCAGAACCCTGCGTTGTTCGAAAAAATCAACGCGACAGGCGATTACAATGACGAAATTGACGGTGCTCTTAAAGAGATCCTAGAAGGTTTTGTTGGGATGAAAGCTTGGTAAGTGCTCCGGTTTGTTAGCTGGAAATCAAAACAAATAGGAGCAGATTATGGCAAGTACTAAAGAAATTCGCACCAAGATAGCCAGTGTTAGTAACACTCAGAAAATCACTAGCGCAATGGAAATGGTTGCAGCAAGTAAGATGCGCAAGGTTCAAGACAACATGACGCTAACTCGGCCCTACGCCGAGAACATGCGCAAAGTTATCTCTCATGTTGCATCGGGTTCCCTGGAGTACCAGCACCCTTACCTGCAACAGCGTGAACCTAAGCGTGTCGCTTACATCATTATCTCGTCCGATCGCGGCTTGTGTGGTGGCTTGAACTCAAACTTGTTCAAGAAAGTGTTAGAAGAAATGGAGCAATGGCGCACCAAGGGAGTCGAGGTAGAAACAACCTTAGTGGGATCTAAGGCTATCTCGTTCTTCCAACGCGGCGGCAACGTTATTGCACAAACGTCAGGTCTTGGCGATACACCTAAGTTAGAAGACATCTTAGGTACGGTGAATGCGATGCTCGGGCATTACGACGAAGGTAAAATCGATAGCTTGTATCTCGTTTACAACCAGTTCGTCAACACCATGGTTCAAGCGCCAACGACCTTGCAGTTGCTCCCCCACCCTTCGGATTCTGAGGAAGGTGGTGAGCCTAAAAAAGCGCGTCGTTGGGACTACATCTATGAGCAAGCACCCAAAGACATACTCTCAGAACTGTTACATCGATACATCGAATCGCAAGTGTATCAAGGCATTGTTGAGAGCATTGCCTGTGAGCAAGCAGCCCGAATGGTCGCTATGAAAGCGGCGACTGATAACGCAGGCCAACTCATTGATGACTTGCAGTTGGTCTACAACAAGGCGCGTCAGGCTGCCATTACCCAAGAGCTGAGTGAAATAGTCTCAGGTGCCCAAGCTGTCTAGGGCTAGAAAAGACTGGGTCAAGAACAGAATTTGAGGATTTAAGAATGAGTGTTGGAAAAATAGTTAAAGTAATCGGCGCGGTGGTTGACGTCGAGTTCAGCGGCGGCAACAGCCCACGCGTTTATGATGCATTGAAAGTGACTAGCGACGAAGCAAGCTCGTTAGTATTGGAAGTACAACAACAACTGGGTAGCAATATCGTTCGTTGTATTGCAATGGGTACGTCAGATGGCTTACGTCGTGGCCTAACGGTTGAAAACACAGGCTCTCCAATCACGGTTCCTGTCGGCGAAGAAACGCTAGGCCGTATCATGAACGTGCTTGGTCAACCTATCGATGAGTGTGGTGAAATCGGTCAGAAAGAAAACTACGAGATTCACCGTGAAGCCCCTTCTTATGAAGAACAAGCAAACAGCACTGAGCTTCTAGAAACAGGCGTTAAGGTTATCGACCTTATCTGTCCATTCGCTAAGGGTGGTAAAATTGGTCTGTTCGGTGGTGCTGGTGTAGGTAAAACCGTCAACATGATGGAGCTTATCAACAACATCGCCAAAGCCCACTCAGGTCTTTCTGTGTTTACCGGTGTAGGTGAACGTACTCGTGAAGGTAACGACTTCTACTACGAGATGAAAGAAGCAGGTGTACTAGACAAAGTAGCCATGGTTTACGGTCAAATGAACGAGCCACCGGGAAACCGTCTACGTGTAGCACTTACAGGCCTAACTATGGCTGAGCGCTTCCGTGATGAAGGTCGTGACGTACTGTTGTTCATTGATAACATTTACCGTTACACGCTTGCGGGAACAGAAGTATCAGCTCTGCTAGGTCGTATGCCTTCAGCAGTAGGTTACCAACCAACACTGGCTGAAGAGATGGGCGTACTTCAAGAGCGTATCACGTCAACAAAACAAGGCTCTATCACCTCTATCCAAGCAGTATACGTACCTGCGGATGACTTGACTGACCCATCGCCAGCAACAACCTTTGCTCACTTAGATGCGACCGTTGTACTGTCTCGTAACATCGCGGCACTGGGTCTATACCCTGCGATTGACCCGTTAGATTCAACGTCACGTCAGTTAGATCCGCTGATCGTAGGCCAAGAGCACTACGACATTGCACAAAAAGTACAAACAACGCTGCAACGCTACAAAGAGCTAAAAGACATCATCGCGATTCTTGGTATGGATGAGCTGTCTACTGAAGACAAACAGACCGTATCTCGCGCTCGTAAGATTGAACGTTTCTTAACGCAGCCTTACCACGTAGCCGAAGTGTTTACCGGTCAGAAAGGTGTCTTTGTACCGCTAAGCGAAACACTAAGAGGCTTTAAAGGTCTATTGAGCGGTGAATATGACGATATCCCAGAGCAAGCGTTCTTGTACTGTGGCTCTATCGACGAAGTGCTTAACAAAGCAAAATCACTCTAAGAGGCAGGTGCACCATGGCTATCGGAATTACAGATAATACATTTCAACTTAATATTGTAAGTGCGGAAGGTACGCTGTTTTCAGGTCCAGCGTATGCCCTAGCCGTTTCTGGCGCTGACGGTGAACTGGGGATCCGCCCCGGTCACTCCCCGCTTCTCAGTAAGATCAAACCGGGCGTAACCGTGTTTGTTACAGACCCTAAATCAGAAGGCCAAGTGCTGTATGTCTCTGGTGGGATGCTGGAAGTTCAGCCGGATGTGGTTACGTTATTAGCCGACACGGCCTTGCATGGTAAAGACATTGACCGCGCTCGCGCAGAAGAAGCGAAATATGCCGCTCTAGAGAACATCAACAAGGGCAACATAGACATTAACTTTGCACAAGCTCAGCTAGAACTAGCGAAAGCCGTTGCTCAGTTACGTGCATCAGAGCTAACTTCTTCTCACACAAGACACTGAGAATAAGCGTTATTGGCCGTTAGCTGTGCTAGCAAACAAATACAAAAAAGGCTCACTAACTAGTGAGCCTTTTGATATCTGCGTAACGTAAAACCTAGGTCTAACGTTGCTTGATGTTCAAACGAATAGTTTTAAAAGATTCGTTTTAGAAAAGCAGTTTAGAGCAGTCGTTTAGAACTGTAGTTTAAAAGAACTCAATCGAATTACGGCCGCTTTTGTCATCACGTGTTGGCTTTGGCGTATCCGCTTTCTTTTTCGGTTTCTTCTCTTTTTTCTCTTTCTTTGGTTCAGCCTTTGCGCTTAGCATTTCTGCTTTGCTTTTCTTAGATTCCTTCTTCTTAGAATCCTTTTTAGACTGACCTTTCTTCGCCTTGCTGTCTTTTTTAGGCGCATCTTTCTTTTTCGGCTTGTCTGATTCTTCCTGTACTGGCTGGTCACACACCACTACATAGTATTCTTGATTGAATTCAAAGAAATCGCCATCGTACATTTTGCGGCGTTTTCGAGTTTCAAGCTCACCATTTACTGCTACGTAGCCTTCAGAGATGATGTGTTTAGCTTCACCGCCACCACTCACTAGGTTAGCTATTTTAAACACTTTGTAGAGCTCGATTGGCTGTGATGAAACATCGATACCAATTGCTTCAATTTCAATCTCTTCGCCTTCTTCGCCCAGCTCTTGGCCTTCGTAGTCAGCGTCTTCGTAATGTTCTTGGTCCATGGTGACCTCTACCTAAATATGTACTTCTGAAATATTGGGCGCAGTGTAATCGTAAAACAACAAAATAACCATGTTGAATTCATCCAGCGCCCACTTGTTCTCGTTACGCCCGACTTGGCTACACACCACCCACATTGGAGAGGCTGACAAGCTGCTTGGTATATTCATGTTGCGGATTACCAAACAAAGTCTCAGTGTCACCCTTCTCAATCACCTCGCCAGCTTTCATGACAATGGTGTAATGACACAAGGATTTCACGACATTCAAATCATGACTGATAAACAAATAGGTCAGGCCATACTTTTCTTGAAGTGACTTCAGCAAATCCAATACTTGAGCTTGAACGGTTCTGTCCAATGACGATGTTGGTTCATCGAGCAGGATAAACTCTGGCTTTAAAATCAAAGCACGAGCAATCGCAATACGCTGCCTTTGACCGCCAGAAAACTCATTTGGGTAACGGTGACGCGTTTCAGGATCGAGGTCAACCTCTTTCATTACGTCACAGATGCGCTGGTCGAGTTCGTGCTCATCCAATTGTTGATGCACTAACAAACCTTCGCCAATCACCTGAGCGACCGACATTCTCGGGTTTAGCGCAGAAAACGGGTCTTGAAAGACTACTTGCATACGGCTTCTAAACGGAAGCATCTGTTTTCGATCTAAACCTTGAAGCTGTTCACTCGAGTAGGTGATTGACCCTTCACTATCTACCAGCTTAAGTATCGCCATACCGGTCGTCGATTTACCAGAACCACTTTCGCCAACCAAACCGATTGAGTGCCCTTTCTTCAAAGTGAACTCCATGTCGGTCACAGCTTTAACATGAGAAATGGTGCGCTTGAATAAACCGCCCGTGATCGGGAACCAAACACGAAGTTGATTTACATCGAGTAGCGGTTTGCTTTCGGGTGACACAGGAACGGGCAAACCTTTCGGATCAGAGTTAATAAGTTTTTGAGTGTAAGGGTGAGCAGGCGCGTTAAACAGGGTATGACAGTCGTTACTTTCAACCAAGCGACCATCTTTCATTACCGCTACTCTGTCGGCAATCTTACGAACGATACTTAAGTCATGAGTGATAAAAAGCATCGCCATACCGAGCTCTTGTTGCAGGTCTTTTAGAAGGTCGAGGATCTGCGCTTGTACCGATACATCCAATGCGGTTGTCGGTTCATCAGCGATAAGCAGCTCTGGTTCATTGATCAGTGCCATCGCGATCATCACGCGCTGGCGTTCTCCACCAGATAGCTCGTGCGGATAGGCTGAAATCTTTTGCTCAGGATAGCGAATGCCAACCTTTGAAAGCCACTCTATCGCCAAGGCTTGTGCTTTGTTGGTTCGCATACCACGATGAATTGCTAAGGTTTCAACAAGCTGTTTTCCAATTCGATGAAGCGGATTTAGGGAAACCATAGGCTCTTGGAAGATCATTCCAATACGACCACCACGAATCCCACGTAGCTGTCTTTCAGAACAACTCAGAATATCGGTGCCAGAGAAATTGATCTTACCGTTTAAGTAATGAGACGAGCCTTTTGGTAACAGCTTTAAAATCGAGTTAGCCGTGACCGATTTTCCGGAACCACTCTCACCCACCAGCGCTAATGTCTCACCTTTGTATATTTCTAAAGAGACATCTCGTGTCACTTGCTCTATCGAGTTTTTTCGCCCGAAACCGACAGACAATTTATCGATGGTCAGAACTGGAGATACATTAGAAGCCTCTGCTGTTGACCCTGAAGTAGGAACTGTATTTGAAGTCATAACCTATCCTTACTTCTGTTGATGCGGGTCGAAAGCATCACGCACCGCTTCACCAACGAAGACCAGTAACGTAAGCATCAGTGAAAGCACGACGAAGGCAGAAATGCCAAGCCAAGGCGCTTGTAAGTTAGCTTTACCTTGCGCCAACAACTCGCCTAACGAAGGCGAACCCGCAGGAAGACCAAAGCCCAAGAAGTCTAACGAAGTCAGTGTGGTCACCGAGCCTGAAAGAATAAACGGCATCATGGTTAACGATGCAACCATCGCGTTAGGTAACATGTGACGAAGCATAATACGTTTGTCATCAACACCCATGGCTTGCGCGGCTCGCACATAATCGAAGTTTCGGCAGCGTAAAAATTCCGCTCGCACGATGCCGACTAAACTCATCCAACTAAACAGCACCATAATCCCCAGCAACCACCAGAAATTCGGCTCGATAAAACTCGACAAAATAATCAGCAAGAACAAGGTCGGCATTCCGGACCACACCTCGATGAAACGTTGCCCAAACAGGTCAACCCAACCGCCGTAATAACCTTGTGTAGCACCAACGACCACACCAATGACACTTGAAACAATCGTCAGAACAAAACCAAAGAGTACCGAGATACGAAAGCCGTAAATAATTCTCGCCAACACATCTCGCCCTTTGTCATCTGTCCCTAACCAGTTAACCGAATCAGGCTCCGATGGTACCGCGCCTGCGATATCAAAGTTGATAGTGTCGTAGCTAAAAGGAATGATTGGCCACACGATATAGCCACTCTCTTCAATGAGGTCGATTACATACGGGTCTTTATAGTCAGCCTCGGTTTCAAACTCCCCCCCGAATTCTGTCTCTGCGTATTCATTAATGACAGGCACAAACCATTGATTGTCATAAGAAACCAATAATGGCTTATCGTTCGCGATGATTTCAGCGAACAGGCTCAAGCCAAACAAGATGGTAAATATCCAAAGGGAGATAAAACCACGCTTATTTGCTTTAAAACGTAACCAACGAGCTTCAGCTAAAGGGTTGTTAAACATTTATTATCAATACCTTGTTATTCGTTCGCCATTAACGCGCTTCAAAATCAATTCGAGGATCAACCCAGGTATAAGTCAGGTCGGAGATAATGCTCAGCACCAAGCCAAGCAAGGTCATGATATAGAGAGAGCTGAACACCACGGGATAGTCACGTTGAATGGTTGATTCAAAGCCAAGCAAGCCAATGCCTTCGAGTGAAAACATCACTTCAATCAACATAGAACCCGTGAAGAAAATACTAATAAATGCGCTTGGGAAACCCGCAATAATGATCAGCATGGCGTTACGGAAAACGTGCTTATAAAGAATACTGCTCTCGTCCAAGCCTTTCGCTCTCGCAGTCACTACATATTGCTTATTGATTTCATCAAGGAAGGAGTTTTTGGTCAGCATGCTGAGCGTGGCGAATCCACCGATAACCATGGCGAAAATGGGCAACGCCAAGTGCCAGAAGTAGTCGCCAATTTGCTGATACCAGTTGAGCTGGTCGAAGTTACTCGACACAAGCCCTCGCAATGGGAACCAACTGAAGTAGTTACCGCTTGCAAACAAGATAATCAGAATAATCGCAAACAAGAAGCCCGGCACCGCGTAGCCGACAATCACCACCGCGCTCGACCAAATATCAAAGCGAGAGCCGTGATGTATCGCCTTCATAATGCCTAAGGGTATCGAAATCACATAGATGATTAACGTACTCCACAACCCTAAGGAAATGGAGACAGGTAAACGCTCGATGATTAAATCAATCACGTTACCACCCTTAAACAGGCTTTCACCAAAGTTAAAGGTCGCGTAGTTTTTCAACATATCGAAGTAGCGAACGTGAATCGGCTTATCAAAACCAAACTGCTTTTTGATCTCTTCAACCACTTCAGGATCAAGCCCGCGTGAGCCTTTATAGCCACTCGCAGATGCTTGGTCACTTTCGCTCAAATCAACTTCTTGTCCACCACCAGAAAAGCGCTCCATAATGCCAGAGTTATGCCCTTCTAATTGAGCAACAGCTTGCTCTACCGGGCCTCCAGGCGCTATCTGGATGATGAAAAAGTTGATGGTGATGATCGCCCACAGCGTGGGGATCACCAACAATAAACGTCGAAATATATACGCGGCCATGCTAACTAACTCCTAGCGACGTTTTTCAGGAAGCAAAGCCGCCTTCTCTTCTGAAATCCACCATGTATCGATACCTAAATCGTATTTAGGCAATACATCTGGACGCTCAAACTTATCCCACATTGCTACGCGGTATTCACCGACGTGCCATTGCGGGATGTTGTAGAAATTCCACTGCAATACACGGTCTAGCGAACGACCAAGCGTAAGAAGTTTTTCAGGATGCTGTTGGTTACGCGCAATTTCTTCTGTTAATGCGTCAACCACTGGATCGATAACACCTGCAGTATTGTAAGTAGAATCAATGTAGTTAGAGTTCCAAACGATCATTAAGTTCGGGCTAGGATAAGGGTTTGCGGAAAATGACGACGAAACCATGTCGAAATCACGATCACGCAAGCGCTTGATGTATTGAGTGGTATCGATGGTACGGATCTTCATCTCAATACCCATGCGCTTAAGGTTCTTTTGAACCGGCGTTGCGATACGTTCCGTGGTTGGGCTGTAAATCAACAACTCAAATGACATCGGCTTGCCAGTCTTTTCGTTGGTCATGACTTTGTCTTTCAGCACCCAACCCGCTTCTTTCAACAATTTGAAAGCGGTACGCATTTGGCTACGAATACGACCGCTACCATCGGTGACGGGTGGTTGGAATTCTTCGGTGAAAACTCGCGGTGGAATCTGATCTTTGTATTGAGACAACAACTCGACTTCAGCTTCGCTTGGTAAGCCTTTCGCTTCGTAGTCGGTATTTTGGAAGTAGCTACGAGTACGCTTGTACTGACCATAGAACATGTTCTTGTTCATCCACTCAAAGTCCATCGCGTAGGTTAACGCTTCACGCACTTTAGGATCAGAGAACACAGGAGATTGAATATTGAAGACAAAACCTTGAGTCGTTTCAGGCTTCTCGTGGTTGATCTCTTCTTTAATGATGTAGCCTTTATCGAAGTTTGCGCCCGTGTAAGAGTTGGCCCAGAACTTAGCCGAGTTCTCGGTTCGAAGATCGAACTCCCCTGCTTTGAAGGCTTCCAGCATTACGGTGTCATCGCGATAGTAATCGTATTGCACTTGCTTGAAGTTATTACGGCCAACGTTGACTGGTAGGTCTGCTGCCCAGTAGTTTTCATCTAGGCCGTAGGTCACACTTTGCCCAGATTTATAGCTAATGATCTTATAGGGACCACTACCGACAGGAGGCTCACTTAGAGGCTCAGACAGTTTTCTGTCTTTCCAAAAATGTTTCGGTAATACACGAGTGCTTTGCGCAAAACTGAACAGTTTTTCGCGGTTTGGACTGTTCATTTCAATACGAACAACCAAATCAGAGACCGCTTTTACTGACTTAATCTCTTTGTAATACACACGATACTGAGGCACGCCCTCGGTTGAGAACTTGTCAAAAGTAAAGGCAACATCATGCGCAGTGATAGGCTCGCCATCTTGGAA
This sequence comes from Vibrio sp. 10N.261.51.C6, assembly GCF_041471785.1. NCBI lineage: Bacteria > Pseudomonadati > Pseudomonadota > Gammaproteobacteria > Vibrionales > Vibrionaceae > Vibrio > Vibrio sp. 10N.261.51.C6. The sequence goes on from NZ_JBFRPB010000019.1 coordinate 75,869, forward strand.
TTTAGCATTTGGGTTGATGTCGATTTCCATCCAAGTGAAATCACTGGAGTAGCGAACCTTTGAAGCGATCAATGGATAGTACGCATCAATCTCGTCACTCGGAGAAAACATCAAGGTATCGTAAATCTCTCCGGTATAACTTGCAGCAACGCCGCGGGAACCGAATCGATTAAAGCTATCGTACGTACCTATGCTGCCATAGGTCACTTTGCCCTGCTTTGGCGCATCAGGATTAACGTAATCGAAGTGAGTGAAATCGGCTGGATATTTTGCTTCACCAAAACCAACCAGTTGTGTGGTTTCAATAACGGTGACAGCAGGAGTTGATTGAGTTTCAGAAGCGTAAGTAACGGAGGGTTGTAAAGCAATAAGCGGCAACATGATTGCACATGACTTCAATTTAAACCTGAAAAACTGAGTGCGTTGCGAGGCTTTGCGTCGAAAAACTGTTCCCATTTGACTCTCCCTTCAAATGTCATGAATTCTATATTCAAGTTGATTTATCGGCTTTGAATGCATGCCGTTAAATCAAGTATAGGTTCAAATCTAACATCATGTAATAACTAATAAAACCATCAGCACTCTATCTCTGACGGTTTATTTACAATTAACTCGTCACAGCTCGAAGTTATTGGATGCAGTGAGCTTTGATTGCTTAGCCTGAATGACACAAGCCTCCACAGCTTAGATTTCCTTTGATTCGCTTCTAAATTGAAGTTTAGGTTCTAAATAATCAACAAACTATACTTTTACTGGAGTATCCTTGCTGCCTAGGTCTAAATGGAATGACACTTTGAACAAACCAAACCAAATAACATTCGCAACGTTCAACCTTCTGAACTATCTCGAGCCACCGAATGCTTATTATGATTTTGAGAACATCTACAGCTTCGAAGAATGGCAGAAGAAGCAACATTGGATGGCTGAAGCGATTCGCTCATTAGATTGCGATGTGATTGGCTTCCAAGAGATATTTAGCCCGCAATCTTTAGAGCTATTGATGAACGAGCTAGGTTATCCATACTTTGCAGTGGTCGATAGCGCCAACGTTGAAGATGATTACCTATACACCTCACCAGTCGTTGGGATCGCTTCCCGTTACCCGATTGAAAACGTGCAGCCTGTTACGCCAGATTCGAAGTTACTGAAAGCATTCAACCTTGACGACAAATTCTCATTCAACAGAACGCCTGTTCACGCGACGATTACGTTACCCCATTTAGGTTCAACCGACTGTTATGTGGTGCACTTCAAATCACAACGTCCGACAGAGCCAAAAGCAGAATCTGTCGATGCGGACAACACTCAGCAAGGTGCAAAGCCACAAAGTGACACGCTCACTCGCTTCCACCAAGAACAACTTGGCTCTTGGCTTTCGAGTGTCCAACGTGGTCTAGAAGCTCAGATGCTGCATCAATACATCACCCATCAACGTTACCAGACCGATCAACCTGTTGTGTTGATGGGTGATTTTAATAAGCCTCTATTTAATGATGAGGTTAAAGGGCTGTTGAGTTACTCAATCAACCGAGACGAAAACAGCAAGCATTGGCTATCCCACTTTCGATTAAAAGACAGCTGGGATCTTTACCATCAACTGCATGAAGAAGATTTGCTTGAACAGCGTAAGCCAACCCATTACTACGGCGCATCTGGGTCTGTACTGGACTACATTTTGATGTCGAACGAGTTTGATTGTCAGAACTCGTCTAGTTTGATGGAGATCTCTAGCTACACAGTGTTAGACCATCACCTCACCAATCCAAGCTTTGAACACGACCAATTCAGTACGGACCATGCCATCGTGTCTGTTACCGCTCATATTCGTGAAGCCTAGAGTTAAACATAAAAAAGCTGCAGTCAAAAACTGCGGCCTTCCACTTTAGCTAAACGGGTTGAGCCAACCGACGCCCCATTTAGAAACCGATTTACCGTTTAGCAAAGTATGAAACTTAGAATGTGTACATTGCGCCTAAGTAGAAAGAGTCCAGAACAACAGTATCTTCTGTCTTGTGTCCGTTTTCGTAATCTTCGATATCAAAAGCATCGGCTTCGTACGCTAAGCGAAAGCTCAACGAAGACATTGTAGGTGGCGTATATCCAACACCAACACCCATACGGATGCCATCTCCCGAATCATCAAAACCATCTCCTGAAGGGCGAGAGCCATCAGCAAGCTTCATGTCTAGATCAATAGTCGACAGACCGATAGTGCCAAATGGACGAATGCCATTATCAAACGTGTAACCGAGGTTCGCCGTTACCGAAAAGATTTGAGGTGTCCAAGTGAAAACCTTATTACCAGATTTCGTTTTCAGGGCGATATCACCAAAATCTGTGTATTGAGCTTCAACCGAAACAATGCGGTTAAATTTGTAACCAGCAATTAATCGGTAAGTATTGTCTTCGGCTTTAAAAGTAATAGGCTCACTGATCGTGTCAGTTAACCCGCCCACTTCGACCATTAGCACACTTAAATAATTACCCGCTCCAACAGCAGGCCAATTTGCTCAATCTCCACAATTTAGAATAAGACGAACAGAAAACACGATGAACCACACAATAGACTTCAACGGCTTAATCATTGATATCGACGCTCGAACGATTACCAACCAGCAAGGAAACAAAATCACTTTGCGCCCTCGCCTATTAGCAGTGCTCTGCTTGTTATTGGAAAATGTGGGAAGACCGATTTCAAGAGAGCATATTGTTGATGTGTGTTGGGACGGACAACTCTCGTCACCACATGTTCTTGCAAACGTAGTCTATAACCTACGCAATGTGTTCGCGCGATTAAGAGCATCCAACGTCCAGATCATTACCATTAGTAAGTTCGGATATGCGCTATCGATTGAACCCACGTAAAAGGATTTATGCAATCAATGGCGGTGACTAAGATCACCAAAAAACGCCCCATCGAAACGTTTCGATGATCATTATCACACTCTAAAACAATCAAACGTGCAAATGATAAATCAGACACTATTATCACTATCGAAACGTTTCGATGGCTTTTCTTGAGTTGTTCTCAACCCATCAAGCGTTATTTTTCGATAGGTCGTGATATGAAAAAAAGTACTCTAATAAACTCTGAACTCTCTTACCTAGTGGCGACTCTTGGCCACACAGATGAAATCACGATTTGTGACGCGGGCTTACCAATTCCAGACCACGTAACTCGTATTGATCTTGCTTTAACTCACGGTGTCCCAAGCTTTCAGCAAACGGTAAAAACCATGCTGGATGAATCTCAAATCGAAGGTGTTGTGATTGCAGAAGAGTTTGCGAAAGTAAGCCCAGAGCACCACGCTGCGCTGATTGATTTAATCAAGACAGAAGAAGCGCGTTGTGGCAAATCGCTTTCTATTACTTACATCACTCATGAAGAATTCAAACAGCGTACGCATGAAAGCCGCGCGGTAATTCGCACTGGTGAATGCACACCATACGCAAATGTTATTTTCCAAGCTGGCGTAACCTTTTAGCTCAAGCAAAACGCAACGACAGCTCAGTGACATCACTGAACCAAAACAATACATAGACAGAACAATCAAATACAACTGGCCCCGAGTAAAGGAACCGACATGACTCAAGCCATTTTAGAACTTAGCTCAATTGAGAAAGCCTTCCCTGGTGTGAAAGCACTGGATAAGGCAAGCCTCAACGTTTATCCAGGACGCGTAATGGCGTTAATGGGTGAAAACGGTGCGGGTAAATCAACGCTTATGAAAGTGCTGACAGGCATCTACCACTTGGACGGCGGCACTATTGCCTACCAAGGAAAACCTGCTGCATTTAAAGGGCCACGTGATTCTCAACAAGCAGGCATTAGCATCATTCACCAAGAGCTGAATCTAATCCCTGAATTGACCATCGCCGAGAACATCTTCTTAGGTCGTGAAATCACGGGCACCATGGGTCGTATCTTGTGGAACGAGATGTACCAAGAAGCAGACAAGCTACTTAAACGCCTTAACGTGAAACACAGCTCGAAAACACCTTTAGGCCAGTTGAGCCTTGGTGAGCAGCAAATGGTAGAGATCGCGAAAGCCCTATCGTTTGAATCTAAGGTCATCATCATGGATGAACCAACCGATGCGCTAACCGATACCGAAACTGAATCTCTGTTTAAGGTGATTAACGAACTGCGCGATGAAGGCTGTGGCATTGTTTACATCTCTCACCGTTTGAAAGAGATCTTCGAGATTTGTGATGACATCACAGTGCTTCGTGACGGTAAGTTCATTGGTCAGTGTGAAGTAAAAGACACCGACGAAGATGGCCTAATCGAAATGATGGTTGGTCGTAAGCTAGAGGAACAATATCCACGTATCGGCCAGAGCCACGGTGAAACTTGTCTTGAAGTGATTGGCCTGACGGGTTCTGGTGTTCACGATGTTAGCTTTACGCTAAAACGCGGTGAAATCCTGGGTGTATCTGGCCTAATGGGCGCAGGTCGTACCGAACTGATGAAAGTGATTTACGGTGCCCTTCCAAGTGAACGCGGCGTCATCAACCTAGAAAACAAAACCATCAACCCTGTAAGCCCGAAAGACGGCTTGGCCAATGGCATTGCTTACATCTCTGAAGACCGTAAGGGCGATGGCTTAGTTCTAGGGCTTTCTGTTAAAGAAAACATGTCGTTATGTTCGCTTGACCTACTGACAAAGAGCGGTCAAATCCAACATAAAGACGAAGTGATTGCAGTAGATGACTTCATAAAGCTATTCAACATCAAAACCCCGACGCGCGAACAGATTATTGGCAACCTTTCTGGTGGTAACCAACAGAAAGTGGCTATCGCTAAGGGCTTGATGACCAAACCAAAAGTACTGATTCTCGACGAGCCAACGCGCGGTGTCGATGTCGGTGCTAAGAAAGAGATTTACCAACTCATTAATAAATTTAAAGCCGACGGCATGAGCATCATTTTAGTCTCATCTGAAATGCCAGAAGTGTTAGGAATGAGTGACCGCATCATGGTGATGCATGAAGGCCGTGTAAGCGGTGAATTTGATGCTAAAGAAGCAAACCAAGAATTATTACTGGCGTGTGCGGTCGGTAAAAAGATCAACGAGGACGCAGCATGAGTACTAAAACCATGAGCAAAACAACTGAAGCTCCAAAGAAAAAACCGTTAATCAGCAAAGAGTGGCTGATTGAACAAAAGTCATTGATTGCTTTGATCTTCCTGATTGTTGTCGTTTCTTTCTTAAACCCGAACTTCTTTACTGTCGACAACATCCTAAACATTCTGCGCCAAACCTCGGTTAACGCAATTATCGCTGTAGGTATGACGCTGGTTATCTTAACCGCGGGTATCGACTTGAGTGTGGGCTCTGTACTGGCACTTTGTGGTGCATTCGCAGCCAGCATGATTGGCATGGAAATCCCAGTGATGATCGCAGTGCCAACCGCTCTTGTAGCAGGTGCAGCATTAGGTGCAATCAGTGGCGTGATTATCGCTAAGGGTAAGGTTCAAGCCTTCATCGCAACACTTGTGACTATGACTCTATTGCGCGGCGTGACCATGGTTTACACCGACGGTCGTCCTATCTCAACTGGCTTCACAGACACAGCAGACGCATTCGCTTGGTTCGGTACAGGCTACGCAATGGGCATCCCAGTTCCAGTATGGATCATGGTCGTGGTATTCGCAGCGGTATGGTACCTACTTAACCACACTCGCTTTGGTCGCTACGTTTACGCACTGGGTGGCAACGAATCTGCAACTCGCCTATCAGGCATCGACGTAGACAAAGTAAAAATCGGCGTTTACGCAATCTGTGGTCTGTTAGCAGCGGTGGCAGGCATCATCGTGGCATCGCGTTTATCATCAGCTCAACCAACCGCAGGTATGGGTTATGAATTAGACGCCATTGCAGCCGTAGTTCTTGGCGGAACAAGCTTAGCCGGCGGTCGTGGTCGCATCATGGGCACATTGATTGGTGCTCTGATTATCGGCTTCCTAAACAACGCCCTAAACCTATTAGACGTATCCTCTTACTACCAGATGATTGCAAAAGCAGTGGTTATTCTTCTGGCGGTATTGGTCGACAACAAAAACAAATAAAACCTATTCACATCCTAGGTTAATACAAGTAACACCCTGTTTTACCTTAAAATATTAGAATCTATAAATAATGTAACTACGAGCTAGGACTCACCTCTTAGCTCCCCCTACACAAAGGACTTACACCATGAAAAAATTAGCGACTCTTATTTCTGCTGCTCTTCTTTCTACAACGGTATCTGTGTCTGCACAGGCGCAAGATACAATGGCAATCGTTCTGTCTACATTGAACAACCCATTCTTCGTAACCATGAAAGATGGCGCAGAAGCGAAAGCGGAAGAGCTAGGCTACAAGCTTATCGTTCTTGATTCTCAAAACGACCCAAGCAAAGAGCTGTCGAACATTGAAGATCTAACCATTCGTGGTGTTAAGGCAATCCTGATCAACCCAACAGATTCAGACGCCGTGTCTAACGCAATTCGCATGGCTAACCGTTCAAACATCCCAGTACTAACACTAGACCGTGGTGCAAGCCGTGGTGACGTAGTAAGCCACATCGCTTCTGATAACGTAATCGGTGGTGAAATGGCAGGTCACTTCATCATGGAAAAAGTGGGCGAAAAAGCGAAAGTAATCCAACTTGAAGGTATTGCTGGTACTTCTGCAGCTCGTGAACGTGGTGAAGGCTTCATGAATGCAGTAAACGGCAGCGACCTTGAGCTTCTTGCAAGCCAACCTGCTGATTTCGACCGTACTAAAGGTCTGAACGTAATGGAAAACTTGCTTGCTGCTAACCCAGATGTACAAGCAGTATTTGCTCAAAACGATGAAATGGCACTAGGTGCACTTCGCGCAGTTCAAGCGTCAGGTAAAGAAGTGATGATCGTTGGCTTTGATGGCACAGACGACGGCATCGCTGCTGTTAACCGCGGCCTACTAGGCGCTACAGTTGCACAACAACCTGACCTAATCGGTTCTCTAGGTATCGAAATGGCAGACAAAGTACTGAAAGGCGAAACAGTAGACGAATACGTACCAGTACCTCTAAAAATCATCGCTAAGTAATCGTTACTAGGTAACGCGATATAAAGCAGGGAGTTCCCTATCTCCCTGCTTTGATTGGCTCGCTGACTCAAACAAAAGCAAACCCCGACAGTGCATCGCTGTTTCTCATTCCGCTCACAAAAGAGAGCGCACTTAACACCATGAGAAAGACCCATGCATTTTCAAATACGATATATCATAAGGCTCGTATCATGACTCAACTGATTGTTTTAGGTAGCGTTAACGCTGACCACGTACTGCAAGTTCCTTCGTTCCCTCGTCCGGGTGAAACCTTGATTGGCGGTAACTATCAGGTCATCCCTGGCGGTAAAGGCGCAAACCAAGCAGTCGCTGCTGCGCGATTAAACGCAGATATCGGCTTCATCGCCTGTGTCGGTGACGACCCATTCGGCATCAACATTCGTCAAGACTTCGCTAAAGACGGCATCAACATCGACGGTGTTATCGTGGCAGACAACACGCCAACTGGCATCGCGATGATCCAAGTATCCGCAACGGGTGAAAACAGCATCTGTCTTTCTGCAGAAGCTAATGACAAGCTGACTTGCGACCAAATCGAACCACATCTAGAGAAGATTCGCGGAGCCAAATACCTGCTAACTCAACTTGAAACGCCAATTGAAGGTATTGAGTACGCTGCGAAAGTAGCAAAAGAGAGTGGCACGCAAGTCATTCTAAACCCGGCTCCTGCTCGTCCATTATCGGATTCACTGCTTGCTTGTGTTGACGTGATTACACCGAACGAAACTGAAGCAGAAGTGCTGACAGGCATTACCGTGACGGACAACGCGTCTGCTCATCAGGCTGCGTTGGCTCTGCATGCTAAAGGCATAGAAACGGTAATGATCACGCTAGGCGCGAAAGGCGTGTGGGTGAGTCATCGCGGTCAAGGCAATGAAGCCAGCGAAGGTGAATTAATCGCAGGTTTCCGTGTTGAAGCAACAGATACAACTGCCGCAGGTGACACCTTTAACGGCGCGTTGGTGACAGGCTTGCTTGAAGATATGCCACTTGAGCGTGCGATTAAATTTGCTCATGCTGCAGCTGCTATCTCTGTGACACGCTTTGGTGCTCAAACGTCGATTCCAAGCCGTGCTGAAACCGATGCGTTTTTGGCAGAGCTACTGTCTGCTTAGTTTGATACCTATTTGAAGGCCTAACTTCTGAGCTAAACCGTGGTTAACGGATGTTAGCCTTCAAATTCGGTAACAACAAATAACAAGAATAAGCCCCTGTTTTCAGGCAGAATATCGCCCAACGTGGAAGGTTATTCTCACAAGGATTTTTTATGGCAACAATGAAAGACATCGCACGGCTCGCAAAGGTTTCGACTTCTACCGTGAGCCACGTGATCAACAAATCACGCTTTGTCAGTGAAGAGATTGCTGAGCGTGTTAACAGTGCGGCTAAAGAACTCAACTATGCGCCTTCTGCATTGGCTCGCAGCTTGAAAATGAAGCAAACCAAAACCTTGGGAATGCTAGTGACCACATCCACCAACCCATTCTTTGGCGAAGTGGTAAAAGGTGTGGAACGTCGTTGCTACGAAAAAGGCTACAACCTTATCTTGTGTAACACTGAAGGCGATAGCGAACGCATGAAATCCTCTATCGATACCTTGCTGCAAAAGCGAGTCGATGGCCTGATGCTAATGTGTTCTACCCTTGAAGGCGAACATATCGATGTATTCGAGCGCTACCCAGAACTGCCTGTTGTAGTCATGGATTGGGGCCCTATGTTGTTTGCGAGCGATAAGATCCAAGACAACTCGCACCAAGGTGGCTACATGGCAACTAAGCACTTGATAGATAACGGTCATTCTCAAATTGGTTGTATCACTGGCCCACTGCACCGTAATCAAGCTTCGTCTCGTTATCAAGGCTTCAAGCAAGCAATGGAAGAAGCCAATTTAGAGATCAACCCTAAGTGGATTGTTGAATCCAACTTTGAATGTGACGGTGGTTTTGACTCTTATCAGACATTGAAAACTCGTGGCGAAATGCCGTCTGCCTTGTTCGTCAGTAATGACATGATGGCGATGGGCGTGATTCACGCTGCGGCGCAAGATGGCACATCGATTCCGAATGATCTGTCTATCATTGGCTACGATGACATCCACCTGTCGAAGTACATGACACCCGCGTTAAGCACTGTCCACCAGCCAAAACATCGTTTAGGTAAAACCGCAGTGGATACGCTTTTGAGCAGATTACAAACTCCAGATGCTTATCCGCAAGTCGTTGAACTTGAACCTACTCTTGTTGAACGAAGCAGCGTAAAAGCCATTTAAAGCGCCTTCTTAGAGATCTAAACAACAAAGGGCAAGGTTAAAAAACCTTGCCCTTTTCGCTCCTAATGCACTTCACTTATCTTCTTAGCGATTCAACACAGATGCGATTTGCTGTATTTCGTCTAACACATCAATGCCATTGTATTGCGGCGCAATCGAGAGATCTTGAATACTCACGGTTTCTACTGATTGCCTGTCGTTCAACTGAGTCATTAACTCCCCTTTTGGTGAGTAGACTCTGCTTCCACCACAATAAGTCGCGGTAAACGCATTAACCACATCTTGCCCGACGCGATTACAAGTAACCATGTGACACCCTTCCTCCAAGGCTCTCGCTTGAGCAATGGCAAAACTATGATGCCCACCGAAATTGGCAGGGTGAAGAATAACGTCGACCGACTGATACCCTCTCATGATCTCCGGGAACCAAATATCAAAGCAAATCGCGACACCAAACTTTAAGCCTTTGTGCTCAAACGAGAGGCGTTCCTCCCCTCTCGATAAATACTGCTTATCGAATTTGGTTTGACTGATTTTTCTATATTTGTGTCGTAAACCGGAAGCATCCACAACCACGACGCTGTTGTAATATTGGCCGCTATCTTTCTCGGCAATACCAGCAACAATCAAGGTGTCATGCTTCGCTGCAAGCTGCGTTAATGAATCAATAGTACTGCTGTCGGCGAAGTCTTCAGCCAATTCGTGAATTTCTTCAGCCTCGTTAAAAATATACCCAGTCGTGAACAGTTCAGGCAGTAAAGTAATATCACCGACTGACGGCTCCGCTTGCAAAAGATCAGAGACCGAATCTATATTCTTTTGTTTGTTTTTGTATTCAACTTCAAGCTGAATAAGCGTGATACTGACATTATTCAAAATCGATTCCTTACTAGGTAATACTTAAAGCTGTAATGCTTCAAGCTGGAGACTAAGAACTAAGAACGACAGAGTAGGCCAATCCCCTATCGCTTTCTTATTCGCCCGCCAAAGGTTGAAGCAGGTGCACAGTCCTGTACGTATTTTAAACCTGCCTACGGCGCTAATTTAGGCTCTGGTAAAACCGGAGGCGTGCTGTCCATGTAGGTTAAGAAATTCGCCCACACCTCATGCGTGCGCTGCTTGGTTAACCTTGTCTTACAGGAAAGCGCATAACCCCTCGAATAGAACCATCACGCCATTGGATGTAAACAGAATCACAATGTGCTGTCATGTACGCCTGCCAGCTCTCCTGAGCCTTCTTAATTGACGCCACCAGCTCAGCATCATAAGCATTGTGCTCAAAGCTGGCTGCAAGGTATTTATCCAGTTCCGCTTGTGCAGATTCCAACTCAATTTCCGCACAGTGATTGATCTCGATGGTATTCATCGCATTCTCGCAATCAACAACACCTTCGTAGGCCAACGCAGAGAATGAGAAGCACACCGCTATGAGTGCCGATATCAGTTTTGTCATAATCATCCTTTATGCTGCCACCACCAAAACGAATCGTGTCGTGACTTTATTTATTTAAACGTGGCTCAATATTTAGCTCATTCAGCTCATTCAG
>NZ_JBFRPB010000019.1:87536-90187 GCF_041471785.1 Vibrio sp. 10N.261.51.C6
GCTCATTCAGCTCATTCAGCCAGAGCAAATAACAATAAAATTTATCAGGATATAAGCATTTGTTATCCGCATAAATCATCAAAAATGACGCCTCGCCAACTCAAATAAACGAGATAACGCTCAGATTTTGCTGGTAAAACTAGAAAACATATTATTTATATCAATAATTCGTGCCTGCATTCACAATATTAATTATTTATATTGCTACCTAAACGCTAACTTTATAAATTAAATCGAATGCTCACATAAATCGGTAACGCTTCTCCAACTATGGATATCAAGTACCAAAACATTGCCAAGACTTCATTTTACTTTGCCATCTCTTTCTTTTTTTCCATGGCAATGCTCATTCCTTTTACACCGTATCACTACCAAACATTAACCGAAGACACATCAAGGTTAGTCGAAACCAGGTTAGAAGGGATCCAATCAAGGTTCGACCGTTTTTTATCTGAAGTTAGACCTGAACAGTCATGCGACGCGATCGTTAGACAGCTTCGACAAAACGTTTTTGAAGCCGATTGGGTAAAAGAAGCAGCGGTATTCAATAAACAGAACCGATTTTACTGTTCAACCACCGATGGTGACGTTTCATTTCGCCTATACAGCACCATCAGGCAGCGACTCAATGACGACCCGAATTTAACGACCCTGTCGTATTCCAACTCGGCCATCACGCAAGTTCAGTCCATCATGCTCATTTTCTCGAACAAAGAAGATGCCGGAGTGAGCCTGATGATTCCGCCACACTTCATCTATGACCTTGTTGAAACAAACCTGAGCAGCCATGGAATACAGGCCAAAGTAGAGGTGATCAAAAGAGATATCCACCCTACCGATATTGACTCATCAATCGCCAAGGTGCGGATACAATCAAACACCTACCCATTGACCATCACCTCATACATTGGGTATCAGTTTTATCTTCACTTCATGTTGAGCTATTTATGGTTTGGCTTTTTGATGGCCGGAATCACCACCATTATTCTCATTTCCATCAAGCATAAAAAGCAGAGCCAACGCAGCTTAGAATATTCGCTTTCAAGTGCGCTAAAAAACCAACACCTTCATGTTCACATGCAGCCTATCGTTAACCAAAACACCAATGAGATCGTCGGCTGTGAGTCACTATTACGATGGAACGACCCAATTGAAGGTAACGTCTCCCCGGCTATTTTCATTCCGCTTGCTGAAAGCTTAGGCTTAATTGAGGAGCTCACCTACTTCGTGCTGCGCAAAGTATTAATGACGTTGAAAAGCAATCAAGATGTGTTCGACTCAAAGTACATCAGCGTCAACATCAGCCGCAACGTAGTGTCTAACAGTAACTTCTCTAACAAAGTGATCAGCATCTTTAAAAGACACCCTGAGATCCTCAAGCAGGTGGTTTTTGAAGTAACCGAATATGGTGAATGTTCTGATGCCGACATGGTCAAAATTAGAGACAACCTAACCAAGCTATCGAACAGGGGCGTCAGAGTCGCGATTGATGATTTTGGTACAGGCTACGCAGGGTTAGATTTCGTAAGACAGTTCCCGTTCAGCATTCTCAAAATCGATCGCGTGTTTGTGAAAAACATATCCGACGAATCCAGCTTTGGTCTCCCTTTGCTAGAGTCCATGCTTCAACTATCACGCTCCTTAGGCATGCAAGTCATCGTCGAAGGTGTCGAGTATGAATCCCAAGTGAAAATCTTATCTAAGCTCGGTGTCGACTATATCCAAGGCTTCTATTTTTATAAGCCGATGCCGATAAACCTGACTGTCAGCTTACTCAGGCAGCAGCATTTTGAGTCCGATAACGTTGAGGAATCATCCTTTTCAACACCAAAATGTGAGCAGCTTTAAACAGGTTCGATGGGATAAGCGCTGAAGATACAGTTCAGAATAATGCTTAGTACAACGCGTCACTTTAGCTTACGGTACGTTTCCCCACTCTTACACCCAGGCAGGCTTTTACCATATTTGTGACTTAAATTATCGACGCGTGTTTTGGTTGGTTTTATGACTACTCGTAATCGCTAGCATGCTATCAGCGTGATTTTTGTTCCAATCAACCTTTTCGTTAATGTCTTTTTTATCAACAAAGACCCAGTGAGACATACACTCTACACAATACCAAACACATCACAACGCAGCATGTAACATATGCAACAAGCAACTAATTCGTGACCATCAACAAGATAATACCGTATCATGTGCGTGATTAAATTAACCTAGGAATCAATCACATGGAAAATACTGAAGTAATTAATACGGGGCTCTCAGAGAAGGACAAAAATGCAAAAACTCATGCCATCATCGCGTATGCGTTAATGCTATTAGGCTTCTTTACTGGTATTAGTTTTCTTGCAGGTGGTATTTGGGGCATCGTTAAAAAGTCCGATGCTCAAGGGACTGTCTTTGCGGATCACTACGACAACATCACCAAAACATTCTTTGTTTCGATTGTGCTTACTATCATTGGCGCTCTAACAGCCGTTTTTGTTATTGGCTATGTTGTTCTTCTTGTTGCCGCGATCTACACGCTTTGGAAGTTGATTGCTGGTTTAGCAAAAATTACTTCAGACAAGAGTTTTAATTAATATGAAAAGATGCGAAGCCGCAGCTTTAAAGCGACGGCTTCACATCTTCGTCTATTCGTCTATTCG